>JAWKQM010000006.1 GCA_041390145.1 Gemmatimonadales bacterium
GGAGCACGGCGGGTGTGAACCAGGTGCGGGCCAGCACGGTGGAGGGATCGCAGGCGGACTTCGAGTCCACAGGGGAGGCATTCAAGGTTGATCAATTGGCCTCGGCGTGGGGCATGGGGTGCGGCCTCGTCTCCGGTGCAGTCTGGTGCTGGAATTTCAGTGGGCCTGGCGATCCGCCCTCACGAAATCCCGGATGGGGACAGCTCAGTCGTGCCCCAACACTCGTGGACGACACGCACGAATTCATTGACTTGGCTGTCATGGGAGGTGCAGTCTGCGCGCTCGACATCCAGCACACCGTGTGGTGTGCGCGCTCGGGAGAGCAGTCGCTGGTGCTTCAGAGTGGGCTGCCATTGATGAGAAGTATCGCCAGCTCACCGGACGGATTTGGGTTCCTTTCGGATGAGTTGTGCGGACTCGCCGAGGCTGACTCTACCGCGTGGTGCTGGGTATACGGGGGAGCCGGCGTACAGTTGCCGAGATCGCCGGCATTCATCAAGCTGTGGATGGACCCTGGAATTGCATGCGGACTTCGGGTCGACTCGACGGCGGCCTGCTGGGGAAGTGGCCCCCTCGGCGACGGAACAACTGGCGCCTCGGATACGGCGGTGGCCGTTAGCGGCGGGCATCGATTCCTGGAGCTCGCGCTCGGGGTGGCGGTCGGGAGCGCGGGGGCGTGTGGCAGGACCACGACTCGCGAGATCTGGTGCTGGGGCTCCAGTGGTTCCTCACCAGATGTATTGACCCCCATTTTCCTCGAGTCTAACTCGTACGGTGTTGGCATGACCGACAATGTCATCGCCAGTTACTCGTTCGGGCAGAGCATGAATCAGTGGTGGTGGCTCGGGGCTACGAAGAGCGTGATGCGAGTCGGCAGGGGACTGGAGGACTTGCCGGTGAAGGGGTTCTCGACGAATAACAGTCCCTCCTGTGTCCATCTTGTTGACCGGCAGGTCTATTGCTGGGACATCATGTGGGATCAGACGTCCCGCATACCGACCGAAACATACTCCCCGGTGCAACCGGTGAGATCGTTGCCGTGACCCGATGCCTCCTCCGTCTGATCAGCAACCCAGCGCTCGGCCTTAGCGTTGCTCTGCTGGTTTCCGCCTGCCACGACCAGCCGACTGAGCCGGCGCCGGCGGAGCTGATCATCGTCCAGGCGCCCTCCACCGTGGGGGCACCGGGATGGGAGCTGATCGATACGCTCATCGTTCGCGCGGTAGATCCGTCGGGGCAGCCGAGGGCGGGGGTCAAGCTGGCGTGGGCGGTCCGGCAGGGCGGGGGGAGCATCGCGCCGACCGCCGAGGCGACTGATGCGGACGGCTACGCGAAGGCGGTGTGGACGCTGGGGAGCACGGCGGGTGTGAACCAGGTCCGGGCGAGCACCCTTGAGGGCTCGCAGGCCGAGTTTGAGTCCACGGGGGAGGCGTTTCGGGTGGATCGACTGGCATCCAATGGAGGAACAGGTTGTGGGCTGGTCAGTGGCGCACTCTGGTGCTGGAACTTCATCACGAATGGTCCGGCGCCATCGCTGCATCCGGGCTCGGGCCGAAGGAGCGACAGCCCCGCGCTGGTCGATGACAGTCACAACTTCGTCGACCTGGCAGTCAGCGGCGTCGCGGTATGCGCGCTCGACTCCCAGCACGCCGTCTGGTGTGCGACCCAGGCCCAGCCGTCCATGACCCTTCAGGGCGGCCTTCCTCCACTGTTCAGCCTGGCCAGCGACGGGGATGCGTGGGACGGAGACGAGTTGTGCGGGCTCGCGGTCAGCGACTCCACGGCATGGTGCTGGAGGGTCGGCCAGACCGGCAGCGCCGTACCGGGGTCGCCGGCCTTCACCAGGCTCTGGTCGTCTCCTTCGCGCACTTGCGGACTTCTGCAGGACTCCACAGCGGCGTGCTGGGGAGCAGCGCCCCTTGGTGATGGCTCGGCGAGTTCTTCCGATTCCGCCGTGGTGGTGAGCGGTGGCCATCGATTCGTAGACCTGGTGGTTGGAAACAGCCTCGCCTGTGGCCGGACGCGCGCGCTGGAGCTCTGGTGCTGGGGTACCCCTGACCTGCTGACGCCGGCGCTGCTCGAGACGGAGTCGTGGGGAGTCGCCACCTGGACCGGCGACATGGCGAGCCTCCGTCCTGATGGTGAGATGTATCGCTGGATTTGGGACGGGGTGCTCCAGTCTGAGCCGGGGTTCGCGACTGGACTGGAGGGGCTCCAGGTCGCCGCGTTTTCCATTAACAATTGCCTTTCCTGCGTTCGTCTCGCCAATGGACAGGTCTACTGCTACGACCTCATGTGGGATTACTCGTCAGACGTACCGCTTCGGCAATACGTGCCGGTGCAGCCGACGAGGCGCGTTCCACACACATCGGTGGTGGTCCAGTGAACCAGTCCGCCAACCGACTGCTCATTGGGGTGCTCTCCCTGTGGGCTTCTGCCGCCTGCAACGACCAGCCGACCGAGCCGGGGCCGGCGGAATTGGTCATCATGCAGGCTCCCTCCACGGTCGGTGCGCCCGGGTGGGAATTGATCGATACGCTCATCGTCCGCGCGGTGGACGCATCGGGCGCTCGCCAAGGGCGGGCGTGGGGGTGACGTGGACGGTGCGCCAGGGCGGGGAAGCATCGCGCCGACCGCCGAGGCCACTGATGCGGACGGCTACGCGAGGGCGGTGTGGACGCTGGGGGCTACCTCCGGTGTGAACCAGGTGCGGGCCAGCACGCTGGAGGGATCGCAGGCGGACTTCGAGTCCACGGGGGAGGCGTTTCGGGTGGATGAGCTGGCCGCCGCGTGGCCGATGGGTTGTGGCTTGATCAACGGTGCCCTGTGGTGCTGGGGCTTTACCTCAGAGGGCGCACCGTCGTCTCGGCATCCGATCTCGGGCCGTTCCAGCGAAAGTCCGGTCCTCGTGGACGATACCCATGCCTTCACGGACTTGGCGGTCATGACAGGCTACGTCTGTGCATTGGACGCTCAACATGCCGTATGGTGTTCGACGGGGGCTGAGCCTTCGATGACGCTTCAGGGCGGGCTCCCTCCGATACGGAGCGTGGTGAGCAACGCAGATGGGTATGAATTGCTTGGCGACCGGCTTTGCGGGCTCGCTCAGGGCGACTCCACCGCATGGTGCTGGCCGGCGGGCGGAACCCCTGTGCAACTGCCAAGTTCGCCGCACTTTGTCCGGCTTTCCGTGGCGCCCTCACGGGCGTGCGGGTTGCGCACCGACTCGACGGCAGTCTGTTGGGGTTCCGGACCCCTCGGCGATGGGTCCAGCAGCGCATCGGATACCGCCGTGGCGGTCGCCGGCGGCCATCGGTTCGTGCAGATCGCGGTTGGGCAGAAATTCGCGTGCGGCCGGACCGTTTCCTTGGAAGTGTGGTGCTGGGGACAAGCGACCCCGGATGTCTTGACACCGATCCTGCTCGAGACGAACGCGTACGGAGTCTCATCCGTCGGCGGTGACGTGGCGACGTTCTCGCCTGGAACTGCTTTGCAGATCTGGACCTGGGGAGGGGCGACGAAACAGTTCCCGCTGGTTTCGAAAGGCCTGGAGGGATTATCTGTGGCAGGATTCGCCGCAAACAACAGCCAGTCTTGCGTTCACCTGGCGGATGGACAGGTCTACTGCTCCGATGTGATGTGGGATCACACAACCTCGGTGCCGTATGACTACTATGTGCCGGTACAGCCCGTGAGAACCATTCCGTAGCTCGAAGCCTCTTCCTTCGTCTAGGGCGACCTAGCCTCAAGCTGGCCCGCGTGATGCGCCTCACCGCTTGGAAGGGCCAGCCGACCGAGCCCGCGCCGGCTGGGCTGGCTGCTGTCGTACCCGCAATGTGCGTCCTGGCTTCGCGCCACCGAAACCACTGAGCTCCAGGAGGGTCTACAGACCCGTATCGCAGACCGGAGCCGCGCCCGCCGCCCTGCTCGCACAGGCCGGCGGACGCCCTGATCACCGATCAGTTGGGCAGGTGACGTGAGATGTGTAGGCCGAATGCGTTGCGGCCCTGTCCTCCCACGATGATGCGCCCCTGACTATCCAGCAGCACCGCGCGCGCGTCGTCCAGGATGCCCTCCAGCAGGTACCCACCCACCGCGAAGCCGGCGTCCAGCACACCATTGGCCGACATCCGCACCACCAGCTGGTCGTAGCGGCCCGCGCCGGTGCGCTGGTAACCAGCAATGACCAGTCGGCCCTGCGCATCCTCCCTCACGTCCTGGAAGCGGTCCGGCAGGCCGAAATCGTACGTCGCATAGCCGCCGGTGCCGAACGACCCGTTGAGCGAGCCGCCGGGATTGAGTCGAATCGCGAGCGCATCGTTGCCGTTGACGCCCACGGCCATGATGTCCCCATCGTTGAGCAGGCGGATCTTGAGCACATTGCTGAGTGGATAGCTGACCAGGCCGCTCGCGCCGAAGGTCGCGTCGCGGGTTCCGGAAGTGGTGTAGCGCCGCAGTTGCGACGCGTTGCCCACCAGGACCCGTCCGTCCGGCTGCACCGCCAGCATCAGGGGCGCCAGCCCGCCATCCTCGAAGACGATGCCTCCGCTACCGAAGGCCGGATCCAGCGTGCCGTCGGCGTTCAGGCGGATGATGCCGACCTGCTCCGTCAGTCCGCCAGCGTGGCCGGCCACGATGATGTCCTGGCTGGCCCCGTCCTGGTAAAATCCGATGCCCGCGGGGCGAGCGCTGTTGCGGGTTCCCCCCACGGCAACCTGGACCACGCCGTTGGTACCGAACGTGCCGTCGAGCGAGCCGTCCGGGTTGAATCGCGCAACGATCCAGGGATAGGGTGTCGTGATGCTGGGGGCGGCTACCACGAGCTTGCCGTCCGCCTGCACACCGAGCGAGGTGGCTCTTCCCCCCATCGCCGCGAGCACGTCCACCTTTCCGCCCGTCCCGAAGGAGGAGACAAGGTTCCCGCTGGCGTCGAACCTGCTGAGATAGGTATCACCCAGGGTCGCGACGTCGTTCCCGACGGGTACCATGTCGAGGAAGTACGCCTGATTCGAGGACTCTGCGATCTTCAGATATCCCAACCCTGCAGGGCCAAACGACGGATCCATCCGACCAACACCCGTGCCGAGGCCGAGCCGGTAGTCCCGTAGCCCCAGTGATTTCACGCTGATCTGGTACGCGCCGGTTGTGGGGAGAGGACCACCAGGTTTTCTGACGACAGCTCCGTGGCTCGAAACGGCAGGGTGCTCCCTTGGGTCGGGGGAACCAGTTGACCGGTAGGACCGGCGACCGTCAGTTCCGCCGGTCAGCTGGCGGCGCCTTAGGTGGACAGACCGACCGCCGCAGCTGCCGACTGGCGGAGCCCGCGACCACGGAGAGTCTGCCCGCCGGCAGCGGACGCTGGATGACCTGTCCCACGGCATCGGCGTGGGGCCGCTCTGGGAGACCGTCGTCTTGGTGCGGACGTTGCTGGACAGGTCGGCGGTTGATACGCCGGCGGGGACCACGATCGTGGCCTCCGCCGAGACCGTCTGTCCCGCGGTCGGGAGCACGGCGACCACGTCCACATCCAGAACCAGTCCGGGTTGCAGCGCCAAGCGGGCAACCGACGCCTCCCGCAATCGGCGAGCAGGCCAGGCTCGAGCGTACATACTGCGCATCGCCGGTGAACAGCAGGCGCAGCACCGCGCCGTCGATGGCCGTGGTGGTGCCCATGGCGATCGCCTGAATCTGATACGTTACCTCGTCCCCGGCGTCGACCGGGTCCGGGCTGTCGGTGAACTGGTCGATGCGCAGGTCGGCGCTGGAGGCGCTCGCGGTCACCGTGGTCTCGAACCTGTTGTTGGCGGGGTTGGGGTCGGATGCCGACGAACCAGGCGAGACCCACACCGTGTACGTCCCCGGACTCTGGGGAACGAACGCCGCTGGCGGGGCCAGCGTGACACTGTCGGCGTCGAGGGTCCCGACGACGCAGACAATCTCCACATCGGCGACGGCCGGCACCGACGTCTGCGTGCACGCCGGGTTCAGTGCTCCTGCCACAGCATCCCCGAAGATCTGGTAGTACACCACCGCGTCGTCGACGGCGTTTGGCCCGAGGTTTTGCAGCGTTGCGCGGTAGGTGACCGACTGGCCGGGGTCGACGGGGTCGGCCGACTCCGACAGGTTGGCGATCGTCAGGTCCGCCGAACCGCCGAAGCCGATGGTGGTCGTCTCTGCCTGGAGATTGTTCGACGGGTCGGGGTCCGTGATGGGGAAGGGGGCGATGATCGTCGCGGTGATCACGAGCTCGTCCACACCGTCGGCGGGGAGCAGCGTGATCGTCATTCCTTCGATCAGGCCTTCCACGAGCGTGCCAGCGGGACAGGTCACGAAGGTCGCGAGTGGTGCACACCCGTCGACGCTTGCCGACACGAAGGTCGCGTTCCCGCCGTGGACAAGCCGGATGAGCGCGCCGTCGACCGGTTGGGCCGCGTGGGCGCTCACGTATTCGACCGTGTAGACGATGGGGACGCCGGCGCCCGCAGGATCGGGTGCGTCGAGGATGCTCTGCATTGCCAGGTCTGCCTGGCGTTCCAGCACCGCGACCGCGAGCTCCTGCCGGTTGTTGGCAGCGTTCGGGTCCGTCGCCAATGACCCGGAGCTGACCCAGACTGTGAAGTCCCCGACCCCCTGTGGAACGAACGACGCGGTCGGAGCTTGCGCTGCGGCGCCGGCCGCCAGGTCGCCGATGATGCACGTAATCTCGACATCGGCGACGAGGGGGGCGCTGGCCACGGTGCACCCCGGAAGCACCGGGCCGGCCACCGCGTTGCCGAACATCGAGTAGACGACCTGGGCCCCCGGCGCCGTGTCGGGCCCGAAGTTCTGCATGGTCGCCGTGAAGCCGACGGGGAGGCCGAGTTCGATCGTGTCGGAAGATGCGACCACCGCGTTGATGGCCAGGTCCGCGTTTAGCGTCGCCGCCACGGCCGTGTATGTCTCCGTAAAGCGGTTGTTGCCCGGGAGAGGGTCCGTGGTCCCGGAGGAGCCCGGGTCAATCCAGACTTCGAACTCCCCTTCCGACTGCGGAACGAACGATGCCGGGGGCGCTTGGTCACTGGCACCGGCTGCGATGGCACCAACCTCACATCGGATCACGACGGTCGCGAAGACCGGCGCTGGGTCCTCCGCACATCCCGCGCTCAGCGTGCCAGCGACCACATCGCCGAACCCCTGGTACAGCACGAACGCATCGGTCACGCTGCCGGGGCCGACGTTGGTGATCGTCGCGGCATAGGTCACCGCTTCGCCGGGCGCCACCTGGTCGGTGGAAGCTCCTGACCGGCTGATGGCAAGATCGGCCTCGATCGTCTCACGGAAGCCGACGAACCCGTAGGAAAAGTGATCGAGCGGCGCCGTGATCGTGTTGGCCACGACATCCACGGTGCCGACCCGGTCATAGGGAATCACCCCGTTGATGAGCCAGACGCCCAAGAGGTGTTCGTCGGTGCCAGGGGGGAGGTCCTCATCCCGGTACCGCAGCGTCACGGTTCCTGATTTCTGGAACCGCAGGCCATCGGGACTGAAGTCCCACAACGTTCCGGGAATCGGACGGATCCCGGCCAGGGTGGGAAGCAGGTCGAGGTTGGCGTCCAGCGAGAGCCCGGTGCTCCCTGGCACGGCGGCCGCGGAATCGGGCCCGCGCGTGGCATCCGGCGCCGCAAACGGCCATCCGAGTTCGGTAATGTGAGCCTGGATCTCTTCAACGGTTGCCGGCGTGATGGTGATCAACACCGGTTCTGTGAGTGCGCCTGCAGGGATATCGAGTATGGCGTTCCCGTCGGCGGAAGTGACGCGGCCTCCGTCTGGGCCGACGGTGCCCGAGGCGCAGGTGGCGATCCGGTAGGTGAAGTACATCGCCCAGTCGCGTCCCGGCGAGATCGGCTCGCCTTCGGCCCAGGACGGCAGGAGGCCGATCTGCGCGAAGGCGGCGATGACGACGTCTCCGTCCGGCAGGTCGGTCAGGGGGATCTGCCAGATGACCGCTTCGGTGCCCCTCGGGTGGCCACTCTTGTAGGGGAAACGCAGGATCTGTGGGAGGCCCCACCGGGACGTGGGGATCTCCGACGCAGACGATCCGGCGAAGAGCGCGGTGGCCAGCACCGAGCGTCCGGTTTCGCCCTGGTACCTGACGTAGAGGTTCGCATCATCGTTGGTGACCTCGACCGAGCCGGTTCGAAGGTCCGGTCCAAGCATCAAGCCGACTTCCGTCGGGATGCCGCAGCCCGCCGCACTGGCGTCTACGATAAGCGGGGAGATCGGCAATCCAGAAAGATCGGGCAACTCGGAGGCGCCGTCGGTTTCCACGGGTGCCGAGGTCGGTTCAGAGCAGGACCCGGCCGCGAATACCAGGAGAATGAGCAGCAAGTTGCGGAGTGCGCGCATGGGATCTCCAGGGAAGTCGTAACAGAAGAGCGCCCTCGTATCGAGGGTGTCAGTCTGTTGAACGCAATCGAGTCCCAGATCCCGCCATGTGCGCCAGACGCCGTCCGAAGCGAGCCATGTCCGTGGCCGCGAAACGGCGTGCCATTTCTTGCAGTTGAGTGGGGGCTACGCGTGAGGGGGGAGGTTCAGGAGGGTGTCCCGGCACCGCAGACTTGGCGCGGCTTCGCTACCCGGTGGGCTCCTGCCCGATCCGCTTCAGGCTCTCGTCCCGGCCGATTACCACCAGCAGGTCGTTGACCGGCTCCGACACCGTGGAGCCCGTGAGCACCACCCGCACCGGCTGCATCAGGTCGCCCAGCTTGGCGCCCTGCGCCTCGGCCAGCGCCTTGACGTCGGCCAGGATCCGCTCCGAGTTCCACTCGCCGGCGGGGATGGCCTGGAGTGCGCCCGCCACCAGCGCCAGGTTGGCGTCGAACGCGGGCCCGAGCTTGGCGGCCAGCTTCTCCCCCTTCTCGTCCCGCACCACCCGGCTGGCGTCGAGCCGGACCGCCACCTGTTCGGCGATGTTGAGGATGGTGCGCGAACGCGCCTTCACCGAGTCGATCAACGGCTTGAGGTCGCGGCCGCCCGTGGCGACACCCATCCGCTCCAACTCGCGCTCGGTCGGCGCCAGGAGTTCGTCGGCGGAGCGCTGCGACAGGTACTGGCCGTTCATCCACTCCAGCTTGGCGGTGTCGAACACTGCCGGCTTCTTCTGGATCCCCTCGAGTGAGAACGCCTCGATCAGCTCGGCCTCCGACATAATTTCCCGGTCGCCACCGGGGCTCCAGCCGAGGAGGGCGAGGAAGTTCCGCATGGCGGCGGGGAAGATCCCCTTGTCCTGGTAATCGCCGACCGCCGTGGCGCCATGGCGCTTCGAGAGCTTCTTGCCGTCGTCGCCCAGGATCATCGGGACGTGGGCAAAGACCGGCGGCTCGTGGCCCAGCGCGCGGTAGAGCGCGATCTGCTTCGGGGTATTGGAGACATGGTCGTCGCCGCGGATCACGTGGGTGATTCGCATCTCGATGTCGTCGGAGACCACCGCGAGGTTATAGATCGGGGTGTGGTCGCTGCGAAGAATGACCAGGTCGTCGAGGTCGTGGCCCTGGAAGCTGATCCGGCCGTGGACCGCGTCGTCCCAGGCAATCTCCCCCTGCGGCATCCGGAACCGGATGGCACTTGGCGCCCCCGCGGCGACGCGTGACGCCACCTCATCGGGGGAAAGGCGACCGCAGCGACCGTCGTAGCGGAAGGCCGTCTTCATGTGCGCCATCGCCTTGCGCTGGGCATCGAGGTCGTCCGTGGTGCAGAAGCAGCGGTACGCCTTCCCCTCGGCCAGCAGCCGCTCGGCGTCGGCCCGGTGGCGGTCGCCGTAGGCCCCCTGGAAGAACGGGCCCTCATCCCACTCGACGCCCAGCCAGCGCAGCCCGTCCAGGATGACCTGGGTGTGCGCCTCGGTGCTCCGCTGCCGGTCGGTATCCTCGATCCGGAGGACGTGGACACCGCCCATCTTGCGGGCGTAGAGCCAGTTGAAGAGGGCGGTGCGGGCGCCGCCGACATGGAGGTAGCCGGTGGGGGAGGGGGCAAAGCGGACGCGGACGGTCATCGGGTCACCATAGAAAAAGGACTGAGGACATTCATCCTCAGTCCTCATTGCCTGCAGCACGGAGCGGGGGGGATTCGAACCCCCGATAGAAGCTTTAGACCCCTATGTCGGTTTAGCAAACCGGTGCCTTCAGCCACTCGGCCACCGCTCCAACGCGCGAGGAAACTGCCACCGGGGAAGGGTTTACGCAACCCCGCCCCCGGTGTGTGACGGGTGGTTCCTGCGGCGTCATATGGGTATCTTGGGAATACCCTGTCAATCACTCATGGAGCCATTGATGCGCCAGTTCCTGCGGGCGACCGGGCTTGCCGTGGCAGTCGGAGCGGTGCTTGCCGCCTGCTATCCCGACCGCGCCAGCCAGCCAAATGTGTACTCGTCGGTCACGACGCTCTACGACACCCTCTTCGCGTTCGATTCCGCCGTCACCTTCTACATGCCGGACAGTGTCGTGCACCTTGGCGGCACCGACAACATCAGCCACGTCTACGACAGTCTGATCATCGCCACGACAGCGGAAAACATGGTGGGCCGCGGATACACCCGGACAGCCGATCCCACCGCGGCCGACCTGACGCTGAATCCCGCCGTGACGGTCAAGAACAACTACGACTACACCATCGATGACTGGTGCGCCATCTGGGCGGACTGGTATCCCTGGATCTGCACCGGCTGGATTCCCGAGTATCCGGGCGACGTGGTCGGCTACACCTACAGCACCGGTACCCTCTTCATCGCGATGGCGGACCTGACCGGTGGCGTGCCGCCGAACCCTGCCCGGCCCCCCGTGGTCTGGCTGGCCGGCATGAACGGTCTGGTCAAGAATGGATCGACCGCTGCAATCGCCAAGGATATCGTCGACGGCATCGACCAGGCCTTCGACCAGTCTCCCTACATCTACCGGGTGAACCGATGATGCCCCGTCTCCGCGTCGCGACGCTCCTCGTCGCCCTCGGCCTGGCCGGGGCCGCTCCCGCCAGTGCCCAGGTGCTCGGCGGCCTGACCTATTCCTGGTCCAAGCCGGTCGGCGACCTCTCGCGCGACTACATCAGCAACGACAGCTGGCTCTCGTTCACCGTCGAAGGTCGGCGCTTCATCAACCCGAATGCGACCGTCGGCGTCTCGCTTGGGTACACCGCCTTCTACGAAACCACGTCCGACCAGATCTTCTTCCCCGGGGCCACCGTGTCGGGGGAACAGTACCGGTCACTCAACGTCTTCCCCCTGCTGGTGACGGCGCACCTGTACAGCAAGGCGGGAGGGAGGATCCAGACCTATATCGGCCTGGGCCTCGGCGTCTACTACATGAAGCAGTTGATGGACATCGGGCCGGGTACGGTCGAGACCTCCAACTGGATCATGGGGTTCGCCCCCGAACTCGGCTTCATCCTGAACAAGGGAGCTGAAACCGAGGTCGCCGTCTTCGGCCGCTATAACTATCCCGCCAATGCCGGCAAGTTCCTGGGCGGCGAGTCGGCGAGCTACCAGTACCTGAGCGTGGGCCTGTCGTTCATGGGACACCGCTAGCACACACTGGTACCCCTGACGGGACGAGGGCGGGGAGGACGACGGGGCCAAGTGCCCCAGCCGTCCCCTCCGCCCTCGTTCATGTCCATCAATGCCAACGGCGTGGGTGAGATTCGAACTCACGGAACCGTTGCCGGTTCGGCGGTTTTCAAGACCGCTGCCTTAAACCACTCGGCCACCACGCCTGTCCTGACAACGGAAGCGGAGCGCCCCTAGTTCCGCTCCCCCTTCATGATGTTCTGCTGCACCATGGTGGAAATCGAGTCGGCCCGCGCCGCCTCGTCCACCAGCCCCTCCGAACGCAGGATCACGCCCGTCTCCCGGTAGATGATGCCGTAGAGCTGCAGGATGGACGATGACGGCACGTCCACCCAGCCGCGCGGGCGATCCCGGGTGGCGCTCTGCCAATGGTAGGTGTCCCACAGCAGCTGCCGGGTGACCGGCACGTCCACGAAGCCGAGCGTCTTGCTGAGGACGATCCCGTTCCCCTCCTGGATCGGCTTCGGCATCAGCTTCCGCACCAGTCCGGTGGTGAGCAGGTACTCGGTCAGGCCGAAGGTGGCGTCGGGGTAGTTGCCGTCGCTCCAGCTAAAGTAGATGGGGCGCTTGCCGAGGTTGTCACGGATCAGCGCCACGGTGGCGATATCCTGCAGCGTCAGGTAGTCCTGCCCGAAGGCCACCACCAGGCTGTCCACCCGGAGCCCCGACCCCTTCTTGACGGCGATGGCCTCGGGCAGGCTGTCCATCTGCGCTTCCGAAAAGCTGCTGAAGACGGAGCCCTCTGGCTGCGGCCACTCGGGCGACGGTGCCTTCGCCGCCGTGGTGTCGGTCAGCGCCATCCCGGTTTCGGCCGGCCCCGGGCGCCAGACGCGCGCCGCCTTGGCGGCGTCGAATTCAGGCGTCGGACGGCGCTGCAGCTGCCGGAGATGCCACCGGGTGTTCATCAGCGAGAGGTTGGCCAGCGTCACGTCCGGCCGGACGCCGAGCACTTCCTGCGCAAACCAGAGCGGGAAGGTGTCGTTGTCGCCGGCCGTGATCAGGATGCCATACGGCTCGATCGATTCAAGCATGTCGATCGCGAGGTCGCGCGCGAGGTACTCGTTGGCGCGCGTGGCCGAGGCGTGGTTGCCGGCCAGCGGAATCAGGGCCACCAGGAAAACGGGCGACGCGTAGAGCCAGCGCTTGGCGTCGGGAACCCGGGCCGTGAGGGAATCGGCGATCCCGCGGTAGAGCGCACCGAGCCCCAGCGCCACCAGGACGCCGAAGTACGAGAACGACCCCATGAAGAAGTAGTCGCGCTCGCGCACCTCGCGGGGCAGGTCCCGGCCAAGGTGCATCGAGAAGCCGTACTTGAAGTTGAGGTAGAAGACCAGGGCCACGGTCAGGGTGCCGAACATGGCGAGCGCGGCGAAGCCGGCGCGCTTGTCACGCCGGATCAGCTCCCAGAGGCCGTAGAGCCCGAGCATGCCGAACAGCGCCGCGGCGGCGCCGGCGGCGTTGCCCCAGTCGCGGGCGAACTGCCACCGGAAGTACTGCAGGTAGTTCCCGTACTGCGAGAGGAGGTCGGCCTGCCGGTCCATGACCGGGGGCTTGGCGTACTGCACCCGGTTGATGACGTCCATCAGCGCCTTGCTGAAGAAGCCGACCGGCTCTCCCTCGTTGATCGGCGGGAACATCCCGGCCCGGATCGGGAGGAAGAGATAGTTGAGCGACACGCCCACGACGATGGCGGTGATGACGCCGACCACGACCCAGGGCCGCGTGATGACCTTCCAGTCGGTCCAGAGGATGTAGATGGCCACCGCGGGGGCTGCGAGGAGCCCCATCAGGTGGTTGGTGGTGGAGAGGGCCAGGATATAGGCGATCAGGATGACCCAGCGGTCGCGATGCGGACCGGGCTTGTCGTCGCCCCAGTGCACCGCGAGCCAGGTGACCAGTGCCATCGAGAGCAGGGACGCGGTGTACACCTTCTCGTTCACGGCCGACTGGTTCCAGACGGTCCACGAGGTGGCGGAGACCAGCGTGCCGGCGGCGGCGGCAAGGAGGCGACCCCAGCGGACCGGGACGATCTCGCGGAGCCAGCGCTCGGCGATCAGGAACCAGAGTGCGGCCGCCGCGGCGCTTGTGAACGCCGCGAAGAGGTTGATCCGCTTCGCATACTCGCCCGCCAGCGGCAGGAGACCCCAGGTATGGGCCAGGATCACGAAGAGCGGATTCCCCGGCGGGTGGGGAATGCCGAGCACCTTCGCCGCGGCGATGTATTCGGAGGTGTCCCAGAACGCCGTGGTCGGCGCCAGGGTGATGAAGTAGATGCCGAAGACCGCCAGCCCGACCAGGGCGGCCCAGCGGTATGGGGTCGCGGGTTTGCTGTTCGTCACGAAGTCTCCGTTAGTGCCTGAACTGCCGCGATCCGGTGAGGACCATGGCGATGCCACGCTGGTCGGCGGCGGCGATCACGTCGTCGTCCTTGACCGAACCGCCGGGCTGGATGATGGCGGTGATGCCCGCCTCGGCCGCCGCCTCGACGCCGTCGGGGAAGGGGAAGAACCCGTCGCTGGCGAGGACGGCACCGCGCGGGTCGTGCCCCTGCTGCCGCGCCTTGTGCACCGCCAGGAAGGAGGCGTCGACCCGGCTCATCTGGCCGGCGCCGATGCCGATGGCCGCCTCGCCGCGTGCCAGCATGATGCCGTTCGACTTGACCGAGGCGACGCCGGCCCAGGCGAAGCGGAGGTCGCTCCACTCCTGTTCGGTCGGGTGCCGCACCGTCGGCACCCGCCACGCTTCCTCGGAGTGGTCGAAGCGGAAGCGGTCCTGGACCAGGAACCCGCCGCGCACGCACTTGTAGTCCAGCCCCTGTTCGCCGTGGCTGACCGGCAGCTCCACCACGCGCAGGTTCTTCTTCGCCGAGAGGACCTTCAGCGCCTCGTCGTGAAACGAGGGCGCCACGATCACCTCGAGAAACATCTCGACCATCTCCTCGGCGGTGGCCTTGTCCACCACCGTGTTGAACGCCACCACGCCGCCGAAGGCCGACTGGGGGTCGGTCGCCCGCGCCCGGCGCCACGCCTCGAGCGCCGAGCTGGAGACGGCCAGCCCGCAGGGGGTCGTGTGCTTGATGACGGCGCAGGCCGGTCGGTTGGTCCAGGGCGCCACGGCCGCCATCGCGCCGTCGAGGTCGAGGATGTTGTTGAAGGAGAGTTCCTTCCCCTGGCGCTGCTTGAGGTCCCGGATGCCGCGCGGCTCCTCGGTCACATAGAGCGCCGCCCGCTGGTTCGGGTTCTCGCCGTACCGCAGCGACGCCATTCGCTCCAGCGACCCGCCGAGCCGGGCGGGAAGTCCTTCTTCCCGCGGCGTCAGGTACCCGGCGATCGCCGTGTCATAGTCCGCAGTGTGCGCGAAGACCTTGGCCGCGTACGCCTGCCGGATCTCGATCGGCACCTCGCCGGCGCGGAGGAGCGCCAGCACTTCGGGGTAGTCGGAGGGCTCGACAACCGGGAGGACGAATTCGTGGTTCTTGGCCGCGGAGCGGAGCATCGACGGGCCGCCGATGTCGATGTTCTCGATCGCGTCCTCGAACGACACATCCGGCTGGGAAATCGTGGCACGGAAGGGATAGAGATTGACCGCCACGAGGTCGATCGGCGTGATCTCGTGCTCGGCCATGGCCCGCTGGTGGACGGGGTTGTCGCGCCGTCCGAGCAGGCCGCCGTGCACCATCGGATGGAGCGTCTTGACCCGGCCATCGAGCATCTCGGGGAACTTCGTGATCGACTCCACCGACTGCACCGGCACCCCCGCGGCCTTCAGCGCCGCCGCCGTCCCGCCGGTCGAGATGATGTCCCAGCCCATCTGGACCAGGCCCTGGGCGAATGCGACGACGCCCCGCTTGTCACTGACAGAAAGCAATGCCCTCGGCATGGTACTCCCAGGTAGAATCCGACTGCTGAGTCACTCCACGTTCGACATCGGGACCGGCCGGCCCGCCCGGGCCGCCGCCAGCACGGCCGCCGGCAAGAGGCGGTGCTCCTCGGCCAGCACCCGCGCCGCCAGCGCGGCAGGGGTGTCTCCCGGCAGCACCGGCACCCGGCGCTGCGCCAGGATAGCGCCCCGATCATACACCTCGTCCACCAGGTGCACCGTCGGTCCGGACTCCGTGGCGCCACTGGCGATGACCGCCTCGTGCACCCGCTTCCCGTACATGCCCGGCCCGCCGAAGGCGGGGAGCAGGGCAGGGTGGACGTTGACGATGCGACCGGCGTACTTCTGCACGACCCCGGGCGGTACCAGTTTCAGGTAGCCGGCGAGTACCACGAGATCGACATCCCGCCGGCCGAGCCGGGTGATCCACTCAGACGCATCGGCTGGGTCGGCCAGCACCTCGGCAGGGATGCCTGCCTGTCGGGCCCGTTCAAGGCCGCCCGCGTCTGCCCGGTTGCTGAGCACCAGAACGACCCGCGCCGGCTCCTCGCCTTGGAGTCGGTCGAGGAGCGCCTGCAGGTTGCTGCCCCCGCCCGAGACACAGACCGCCACGCGATACGACATAACCCTGAAAAGTAAGGGGGCGACCCCTCACTCCCTAGGGGCCGCCCGGGGCCCCATCGTCCCCAGGATGTGGTCCACCGCCGCGGCTAGATCGGCCACGATGGTGAACCCGGCTGCGAGCGCCTCCGCCTCGTGCTTTCGCCCTGCTCCCGTCCGCACCAGGAGGCCCTGCCCGCCGAGTTCGCGCACCGGTTCGAGATCCGACACCCGGTCCCCGGCGCCCCAACTCGCCCCCAGATCGAGCCCCCACTCCTGCGCGGCCCGCCGATAGAGCAGCGTGCCCGGCTTGCGACACGCACAGGGCCCGCCGACGGCGGGATAGTGGGGGCAGTGATAGGTGGCGTCGAGCCGGGCGCCGGCCTCGGCGAATCGCGTGGTGACGGCTCGCTCCACCGCCTCATACTCCGCAGGGGTGATCAGCCCCCGGGCGATTCCCGACTGGTTGGTGACGACGATGACGGCGATGCCCGCCGCGTTCAGGCGCGCCACCGCGGCCGGGGCCCCCGGCAGGAGCTCCACCGTGGCGGGATCGCGCTGGAAGCCGGGATCGTTGACGAGGGTACCGTCACGATCCAGGAAGGCAGCGGGCCGACGGTTGGGCAGGGTGGCAGGGAGGCCGGGAGGCAGGGGGTCGGTCATTCTGTGATCGCCCTGGCAACAGCCTCAGCCACGATCGGGTGACAGTCTTTGGGCAACGTCCTCGGATCGAGGACGACCGTGCCGCTTTCCACCCGGGCCACGACCGGCGGGTCGCCGAGTCGGAGGGCGAGCGCCAGGGCGTCGGCGCCGCGCGGGCCTGGATCCAGCACCACCAGCGTCGTCGGCAGGGTGGCCGAGGGGAAGGAGCCACCGCCAGTCACTGACATTCCGTCGGTGAGGCGGGGAAGCGGGGAAGCGGGGAGGGCTGCCGCGATGGTGTCCGCGAGGCGCTGTGCCCGGAGTTGCAACTCATCGCTCGACAGCGTCAGCATCCGCAGGACCGGGATCTCGCGGAGCGCGAGTGCAGGGTCGCGATAGAGTTCGAGCGTCGCCTCGAGCGCGGCGAAGGTCATCTTGTCGGCCCGTGCCGCGCGCGCGAGTGGATTGGCGCGGCACCGCGACAGGAGGTCCGCCCGTCCCACCATGCACCCCGCCTGGGGGCCGCCGAGCAGCTTGTCGCCGGAGAAGATGACCAGGTCCGCCCCGTCGGCCACGGCGTCCGGCACCCGCGGCTCGGTGCTCAATCCGAACCGGGATAGGTCGGCCAGCAATCCGCTGCCGATGTCGTGGAGCATGGGCAGCCCATGTTCCCGCGCCAGTCCGGCGAGATCCGCGGCGGCGGGCTCGTGGACGAACCCCGATTGCGAAAAATTCGACCGATGAACCTTCAAGATGGCCCCGGTGCCGGGTCCCAGCGCGCGCCGATAGTCGTCGAGGTGGGTGCGGTTGGTGGTGCCTACTTCGACCAGTCGTGCACCGCTCCGGGCGAGGATGTCTGGAATCCGGAAAGAACCGCCGATTTCCACCAGCTCGCCGCGGGAAATGACGACTTCCATCCCCGCCGCGACGGTGTTGAGGGCCACCACCAGGGCCGCTGCGGCGTTGTTCACCACCAGTGCATCGTCTGCGCCGGTCAGTTCGGCAAGCAGTCGGCGGCCGTGATCGGTGCGGTGGCCGCGCACCCCGGCCTCGAGGTCGAACTCCAGCGCGCTGTAACCCGAGGCGACCGCCGTGACGGCCTCTACGGCGGCACGGGCCAGGGGCGCGCGCCCGAGGTTGGTATGCAGCACGACGCCGGTGGCATTGAGCACCGGGCGCAACGACCGGCGGCCGATGCGGTCGGCGCGCTCGGCCACGTCTGCCGCCCAGTCCTCCGGCACGTCGGACCGGCCGCGTCGAGCCACCGCCACTGCTTCACGAGCGGCCGCGACCACGACGCTGCGGGGAATGGTGTCGAGCAGGCGGCTGATCGCCGGCTCCTGCAGCAGCCGGTCCACGGACGGCAGATGGCGTCGCGGATCGTCGATCATCGGCTCGGCGGTGTCGGCGGCACCGAATCGCTCTTCGGCACCGGCGGTCGGGTGGAGTCCGGCGGGGTCGGCGTCGAGTCGGCAGCGGCCCTGGCCGAATCGGACGGCGCGACGGTGGTGTCGGCCTTTGCTTCCGGCACTTCCAGCGGTCCGCGAATGTCCGCGGCCGCGCCGTTCGCGTTGCGGATAGAGTCCACCTCGATCACGTAGGTGGAGCCGGGCTTCCATGCCTCTGCCACGCGCAACAGCAAGGCGGTATTGAGCGGCGTTCGCGCCGGCTTGGTGCTGTCCCCGACCACCGGGAGGGGCGGCTTGGCGGCGCCCTGCTTCGGCGGGGCGGCGTTCGAGTCGGGTGGCGGCGGTGGTGGGCGATACACCGAATCGTGCTCCCCCCTCGGGAGCAGCGAGAGCACTTCGACCGCGACAGAATCGGGGAGGAGGAGCACGCGGACCGACCCCGGTGCAAACCGCTGCGTCGGGTCGAGCGGCTGCGTGAAGGTGAGCGACGCGGAGAGTGAGTCCGTCACCGCCGCCTTCGAAAGGCGTGGTCCAATCGAGTCATGCGGAAACACCCACAGCTCCGGTACCGCGGTGCTGTCCCTCGGCATCGGTGCGGAGTCCCATGCTTCGCGGCGGTCGAACCGCGCGTTCTTGTTCTGGTCGATGGCGCCGTAGACGATGTAGTCGCCGGACGGCAGCGGTCCGAAGTCGAACTTCCCCGCGCTGTCCGTGATCATCCGGTAGCGCAGGCTGTCCGGCAGCAGGAGGGCAACCACGAGCGACTGGGGCGCCGGGCGCGCCGTCGTCCAGTCCCACACCTGTCCGGTGAGGTGCAGCTCGGGGAGCGGCGCGCCGGTGGTGAAGGTGACGATCCGCGTGCTGTCGTAGCGGTTGCGCCGGAGGTCCATGACACCGGGCAGGAGCTGGACACGATAGACGGTGTTGGGTTGCCAGCCTTCCGCCGGCCGCACCGTCACGCGGCTCCGCTTCCACCGCACCTTCGGGACGCGGTCGCTCGGCGAGAGAATGACGAGCTTCTCGAGGTCGCCGGTGCCGAGACCCATGTTCGGGTTCCCGCCCTCGGAGACGGTCTCGTTGAAGAGAAACTCGACGTCTCCAGAGAAATCGGGCAGGACGGCGAGGGAGTCGGGGACGGTCGCGACCAGCCCTGGCGGAGTTCGGTCAGGCGGGCCGCCCGGCGGGGGCTCCATCTTGGCGCATGCCGCAATGGCCAGCGCCAGGATCGCTCCCGCCAGGCGACGGGCGTTCATCCGCAGCCCAGCCGTCGGCGGTTGTCGGCAAGGGCGTCGGCCTGCGCCAGCCAGGTCGCGAGCTTCTGACGTTCTCCCTCGACCACGGCGGCGGGGGCGCGCGCTACGAACTGCGCGTTGCCGAGCTTTTTCTCCTGGGCCATGACCAGCTGCCGGAGGTGCGCCTCTTCCTTGGCCAGCCGCGTGCACTCCCGCTCCCGGTCGGCGGCGCTCAGCTCAATGGACACCTCGACGCCACCGGGAAGGACGGCGGTCTTGCGGCCGGCGTCGCCGGTGGGTCCGGCGGTGCGGACGGACACGTGGTCGAGGCGCACCCTGCCCAGCCGCGCGATCATTTCCAATTGCGGTTCCAGTCGATCGGCGGCGCGACGCGACCCGGTGGTCAAGGCACCTTCCGCCTTCTCACCAGGGCGCACACCGGCGTCGGCGCAGAGCTGGCGGAAGCTGGTCACGATCTGCTGCACTTCGGCAAACCCTGCGAGGGCTTCGTCATCGGTGGCGCGGTCGTCGGGGCGGGGCCACGGTGCGACGGAGATCGAGGCGTTGGCGTCCCGGCCGGGGAGCCGCTTCCCGAGGGTCTCCGTTACGAACGGCATGACGGGGTGCAGCAGGCGCAGCGCCACGTCGAAGGTCTGGGCAAGCACCGCGCGCGCCACATCGCCGCCCGGTTGCTGGCCGTAGAGCCGCGGCTTGGCCTGTTCGATGTACCAGTCGGCCAGGTCGCTCCAGAGGAAGTGGTACACCGCCGCGGCGGCGTCGTTGAGGCGGAAGCGCTCGAACGCTTCCGTCGCGGTGCGCACCGTGGCGTCGCAGCGGGCGATGATCCACCGGTCGGGCAGGGTCAGCTCGTCCCGGCGACCACGTCGGCATGGGGTCCGGCCAGCGGGCGGGTGGGGCCGTCCAGCGTACCCAGCGCAAAGCGGCCGGCGTTCCAGAGCTTGTTGGCGAAGTTCCGGCCGGCCGCGAACGACGACTCGAGGTCGGCGGGGTCGAGGATGAGGTCGGTGCCGACCGCCATGCCGGAGATGACCGTGTAGCGGAGCGCGTCGGCGCCGTAGCGCTCGATCACTTCCAGCGGGTCGATCCCGTTGCCCAGCGACTTCGACATCTTGCGGTGCTGGGTGTCGCGGACCGTGCCGTGCAGGTACACGGTGTGGAACGGCACCTTCCCCTGGAATTCCAGCCCCGCCATGATCATCCGCGCCACCCAGAAGAAGAGGATTTCCGGGGCGGTGACCAGCGTGTCGCCGGGATAGAACCGCTTCAGGTCCGCGGTCTGCTCGGGCCAGCCGAGACTCGAGAAAGGCACCAGCCAGGAGGAGAACCAGGTGTCGAGGACGTCCTCGTCCTGTCGGACGGCACCGCCGCAGCCGGGGCAGGCGGTCAGGTCGGTGCGGGAGACGCTGATCTGCTCGCACCCGGGGGCGTCGCAATACCAGACCGGGATCCGGTGGCCCCACCAGAGCTGACGGGAGATGCACCAGTCGCGGATGCCCTCCATCCACTGCGCGTACTCGGTGCCGCGGCGCTCGGGAATGAAGCGGACGTCGCCCGTCTTGTACGCCTGGAGGGCGGGGGCCGCGAGCGGCGCCATGCGCACGAACCACTGCTCCGACAGCCGCGGTTCGACCACGGTCCCGCACCGATAGCAGTGCCCGACGGCGTGATGGTGGTCCTCGATCTTGTCGAGGAGGCCCAGCGCCTCGAACTCCCGCACCACCGCCTTCCGCGCCGCTTCGCGTGTCAGCCCCTGGAACCGCGCCGGCGCATTTTCATTGATGTGCGCGTCGGGCGTCAGGATGTTGAGGGCTTCGAGGCCGTGCCGTTTCCCGATCTCGAAGTCGAGCGGGTCGTGCGCCGGCGTCACCTTGACCGCGCCGGTGCCGAAGGCGGGGTCGATTTCGTCGTCGGCGATGATCGGGATGTCCCGGTCCACCAGGGGGAGCCGGATGGTGCTGCCGATCAGGCCCGCGTACCGGGTGTCGGAGGGATGCACCGCCACGGCGGTGTCGCCGAGCATCGTCTCTGGACGCGTGGTGGCCACGGTCAGGTGCCGGCCGTCACTGAGCGGATAACGGAGGTGCCAGAGCTTGCCGTCCTCCTCTTCCTTTTCCGCCTCCTCGTTGGAGAGGGCGGTCAGGCAGCGGGGGCACCAGTTGATGATGTAGTTGCCGCGGTAGATGAGGTCCTTCTCGTACAACCGCACGAAGACCTCGCGCACGGCGCGCGAGAGCCCCTCGTCGAGGGTGAAATAGGTCCGGCTCCAGTCGCAACTGGAGCCGATCGCCTTCAGCTGCTCGAGGATCGTGGCACCGGTCGTGTCCACGTGCTCCCACACGCGCGCCACGAAGGCCTCGCGGCCGAGATCGAACCGGGTCTTTCCTTCGGCGGTGAGGACCCGCTCGACCACGTTTTGCGTGGCGATGCCGGCGTGGTCGGTGCCCGGCAGCCAGAGCACGTCCCGTCCCCGCATCCGTTCGAACCGGATGACCGCATCCTGGATGGTGTTGTTCAGCCCGTGCCCCATGTGCAGCTGCGCGGTCACGTTGGGCGGTGGCATCATGATCACGTAGGGCGTGCCATCGCCACGCGGGGCGAAGAGCCCCGCGTCGGACCACCAGCGGTAGAGTGCCTGCTCGATGTCGCCGGGCTGGTATTGCGGAGCGAGGTCCGTGGTCATGCCGACCGTCCTTCGAGGGTCAGCTCGACAGGGGCGAGGACGTCGTCCTCGCCGTGCACGAGGATGCTGTTGATGATGTCGACGAGACCGGGGGTCTGGGCGGCGATCCGGACGGCCTGCGCCCGCGTCCGGCGGTCGGGCACCCAGCCGGTCAGCTCGACGGTCCCGCGCGTGACGGGGGCAGCGTGCAGCCCATGCTCAGCGAGCGTGGGGTCGGCCTGCAGGGCGGACTGGACCGCTGCGGCGAGGGCCACACTGGACACCCGGCCAGGCGCGCGGAACGCCCGGACCTCGTCGCTGATCCGGCCCCGCGTCACACGACCCAGCCAGCCGGCGGCCCAGAGCCCGCCAACCAGTCCCGCCCCGAATCCGACCATCGGCCAGCCCAGCGTTTCCGCCGTGCTCAGACGCTCCCGCTTCACGCGCGTGCTCCTTGTGCAAATATTGGCTAAGACGCGTTAAGTTAACATGTTCGCGGGTGATCTCGCAGGTATCGTTTCCCCTCATTCCCGGGGTGTCTCATGGCCGACGAACGCTCCAGGATTCCCGGTGGCGAACTGGGCCGCTGGCTCTTCGTTGTGGTCCTCCTGCTCGTCGGGATTGCCCTCTATTTCCGCTATGCTCCCCACGCTGACCCGATCGTGACGCCGACCATGCAGGACACCACACCATGACGCAGATCCGCCTGACCCTGCCCGACAACTCCGTGCGCGAAGTGCCCGCGGGCACCACGAGCCGTGAGGTAGCGCAGATGATTGGCCCGGGGCTGGCCAAGGCCGCGCTGGCCGCGCGCGTCGACGGCGTCATCTGGGATCTCGACCGCCCCATCGACCGGGACGCCGCCTTTGCCGTCCTGACCGACCGCGATGCCGCTTCGCTTGAAATGCTGCGGCACAGCACGGCCCACATCATGGCCACCGCCGTGCGTGAACTCTTTCCCGGCGCCGGCATCGGGTTCGGCCCGCCGATCGAGGACGGCTTCTACTACGACTTCGACGTGCCCCGCCCGTTTACACCCGAGGACCTCGCCGCCATCGAGCAGAAGATGGCCGAGGTGGTGGAGCGGGACTATCCCTTCCGCCGCGAGGTGGTGGATCGAGCCGAGGCCAACCGGCGCTTTGCCGACGATCCGCTCAAGCTTGAGCGGATCAGCGAACTCGGCGACGACGAGGTCATCACGGTCTACACCGACGGGCCGTTCCAGGACCTCTGTCGCGGGCCGCATATCCCATCCACCGGCCGGCTGAAGCATTTCAAGCTCCTGCACGGGGCCGGCGCCTACTGGCGCGGCGATGAGCGTCGCCAGATGCTGCAGCGGATCTACGGGACCGCCTGGTTCAAGAAGGAAGACCTTGCCGCCTACCTGCACCGGCTGGAGGAGGCGCGCAAGCGCGATCACCGCCGGCTCGGCAAGGAACTCGATCTCTTCCTGTTTCACCCCTCGTCGCCGGGGTCTGCCTTCTGGACCGACCGGGGGACGACGATCTACCGCGAGGTCAACGATTACATCCGGGAGTTGCAGCAGGCCGCCGACTACCAGGAGATCAAGACCCCGATCCTGTACAACAAGATTCTCTGGGAGCGCTCGGGTCACTGGGGCAAGTATCGCGAGAACATGTTCATGGTCCTCGACAACGAGTCGGGGGAGCACGACTACTCCATGAAGCCGATGAACTGCCCCAGCCACCACCTGCTCTACGGGCTGCGCAAGCATTCCTACCGCGAACTGCCGGTCCGCTATGCCACCTTCGACGTGCTGCACCGGAACGAGCTGACCGGCGCACTCTCCGGGTTGACGCGCGTCCGCCAGTTCCAGCAGGACGACTGCCACATCTACCTCCGGCCCGACCAGGTGCCGGCGGAGGTCCGGGCGCTCACGAAGATGATCCTCGAGGTGTATGCCACCTTCGGGCTCACGGCGACCCTCAAGTTTGCCACCCGGCCTGAACAGCGGATCGGCGACGACGCGATGTGGGACCGCGCGGAGGCCGACCTGCGCGCGGCGCTCGAGGCGACCGGCCTGCCATACGAGCTCAAGGAAGGGGACGGCGCCTTCTACGGGCCCAAGATCGACTTCGACGTGTCGGACTCGATCGGCCGGAAGTGGCAGCTGGGCACGATCCAGCTCGACTACGCCGCGCCCGAACGGTTTGATCTCGGCTACGTCGGCGAGGACAACGCCGAGCACCGCCCGGTGGTCATCCATCGCGCCATGTGCGGCTCGTTCGAGCGGTTCATCGCGATTCTCATCGAGCACTTTGCCGGGGCGTTCCCGCTCTGGCTTTCACCCGAGCAGGTCCGGGTGCTCCCGATCTCCGATGAGCAGGCCGACGCGGCGGCGAAGGTCGTGGCTCGCCTCCGGGCAGCGGGCGTGCGTGCCACGCTTGGCGCCGGCAACTCCACCCTGAACTACCGGATCCGCGAAGGCGAGGTCGGCAAGGTGCCCTACATGGCGGTGGTCGGGCAGCGCGAGGCCGAGGCGGACACGGTGGCCATCCGGGTGCGCGGGGCGGGGAATAAGCAGGAAGTGATTCCGGTGGAGGAGTTCGTGGCGCGGGTCACCGAGGAGATTCGGTCCCGGGCCCTCGGCACCGTGATCTAGGTCGTCACCTCGCGAAGGTCCTTTTCGGCGAGTATCTTTGGGCAGTCGATTACCTCAACGGATGGATGAATCGTGAGCGACTCCACAACCCCCGTGCTTGTCTCCGCCGTTCGCACTCCTATTGGCCGCTATCTCGGTGGCCTGTCGTCCATGTCGGCCCCGCAGCTTGGGGCCGTCGTCATTCGTGACGCCCTCAAGCGAGCCGGTGTCGATCCTGCCGCCGTGGACGAGGTCATCATGGGCCACGTCCTGCAGGGCGGTGCCGGCCAGGCCACCGCCCGGCAGGCGATGATCCACGCCGGCGTTCCTGGCGTGGTGCCCGCGCTGACCATCAACAAGGTCTGCGGATCGGGGCTCAAGGCCGTCATGCTCGCCGCGCAGGCCATCAAGGCTGGCGATGCCCAGTGCATCGTGGCGGGGGGCCAGGAGGCGATGTCCGCCTCGCCGCACTATGTGTACGGCATGCGGACCGGGATCAAGGCCGGCAACCAGACCATGGTTGACGGGATGATCCACGACGGGCTCTGGGACAGCTTCGGCGACAATCACATGGGAGTCTACGCGGAGTACACCGCCACCAAGGCCGGCATTTCGCGCGAAGACCAGGACAAGTTCGCGTACGAGAGTCACCAGAAGGCGGTCGCCGCCATCGAGGCAGGGGAGTTCAAGGCCGAGATCGTGCCGGTCGAGGTCCCGGGCCGGAAGGGCCCGACCATCGTCGACACCGACGAGTCGCCGCGCAAGGACACCAATCTCGAGGCGCTGGCCAAGCTCAAGCCGGTCTTCCAGAAGGACGGCAGCGTCACCGCGGGCAACGCCCCCGGGCTGAACGACGGGGCCAGCGCGCTCGTGGTCACTTCCCTCGCCTTTGCCAAGGCGAACGGGCTGAAACCGCTCGCGCGGGTGACCGGGTACGCTACCGGCGGCGGCGAGCCCAAGGATCTCTTCTTTGCCCCGATCCTCGCCGTGCAGAATCTGATGAAGAAGACCGGCGCCACCATCGGCAACTACGACCTGATCGAAGCGAATGAGGCCTTCGCCGTGCAGGCGCTGGCCGATGGCCGCGCCCTCGGCTGGGACTGGACCCGGGTGAACGTCCGGGGCGGTGCCGTGGCCCTGGGCCACCCGATCGGTGCGTCGGGTGCCCGTGTGCTTACCACCCTGCTCTACGCCATGAAGGACCGCGGCGTCGGGACAGGCCTCGCAACCCTTTGCCTCGGCGGTGGCAACGCCGTGGCGCTCAGCGTGGAGGCAATGTGATCAGCAAGACCCAGACGCCGACCCTGGCGGCCGCACCCGTGTCGTCCACCGGGCGCCGCGTCGTCGCCATCGCGATCGGCGCCCTCGTCGTGGCGGTGGCCGCGCAGGTGCGGATCCCGCTGCCCGTCACGCCCGTGCCCGTCACCCTGCAGGACCTCGCGGTGCTGACGGTGGGCGGACTGCTCGGTCCCGCCGCCGGTGTCGCGGCGCTCATTACCTACCTCGGCCTCGGCATCGCCGGATTGCCGGTCTTCTCCGGCGGCGCGTCGGGCATCGCCTGGCTGCTCGGCCCGACCGGCGGATACCTGCTCGCCTTCCCGGTGGCGGCGCTGGTCATCGGGACCCTTGCCAGGCGCGGAGGCTTTGGTCGCGCCCTGCTGGGGGCGTTCCTCGGCATGCTGATCATTCACGCGGGCGGCGTCGCGCAGTTGGCCATCCTGACCGGTGACCCCGCCGCGGCGTTCCAGCTCGGTTCGCTGCCGTTCCTGCCGATGGGCCTCATCAAAGTGGTGCTGGCCGCGGCACTGGTCTCCAGGATGTCGCCGAAGCTGGCCAAGCTGCTTTGAGCCGCCGCGACATCGGCCGCGGCTGGAAGGGCCTGCTCAAGGCGATCGGCTGGTCGGTCGCCTTTGGCGTTGAAGGGTTCGTCATTGGTCTTGCGGCGGCGGTCGGCATCGGCGCCCTCTTCACCGGCTCGATCGAGCCCGATTGGTTCCTCGCGCCGGGACTCGCGCAGGCGATGGCCCAGGGAGCGGGGCTGATCATCGGGTTTGGGATCGCCACCTTCCACATCGGACGACAGCTCCTCGGACGATCGTGGGAAGAGTTGCGATGGAAGGCCCAGGCCACGCGCGCCGGCTGGTTTGGGCGGGGCATGGTGGTGGGGCTGGTGGCCGCCGCCCTGGCCATGGTGATGGGGCTGGTGGTGGCCGGGGCGGGGTGGACGACCGGTGACGGGACCGTCATCGAGTGGCTTCGCTCCGCGGCGCTGACAGGCGCGGCGCTGAGCCTGCCGGCCTTGAGCGAGGAGATCGTGTTCCGCGGCGTGCCCCTTGTGCTCCTGGCAGGGGTGATCGGTCGGTGGCCGGCGGTGGTGGCCACCTCGATCCTGTTCGGGCTTTCGCACCTGGGGAATCCGGACGTGACACCGCTGGGGCTCGCCAACATCAGCCTCGCGGGCATGCTGCTCGGCGCGGTGTTCTTCAGCCCCGGCGGCATCTGGGCGGCGTGGGGTGCCCATCTCGGGTGGAACCTGTCGCTGGCGGCGCTCGGCGCCCCGGTGAGCGGGCTGCCCCTCGCGATTCCGCTGCTGGAGTATCATCCCGGCGGCCCCGCCTGGGTCAGCGGCGGCGCCTTCGGACCGGAGGGCGGGATCCTGGCCTCGGTGGCCATGATCGGCGCCATCATTCTCGTGTCACGCTGGACACCGAAGGGGGAGGGGGAGGTATGAAGCGAGCAGCTGTCGTGGGCGCCGGGACCATGGGTAACGGCATCGCCCACGTCTTTTCCCAGCACGGCTGGGAGGTGGCACTCATCGATGTCGCCCAGCCGGCCCTGGACAAGGGCTTGGCCACCATCCGGGGCAATCTTGACCGCCAGGTCAAGAAGGGGACGCTCACCGCGTCCCATGCCGACGAGGTGATGGGCCGCATCCGCGGGCACCTCACGCTGGAGGCGGCCGCGTCCGCCGACGTGGTCGTCGAGGCGGCGTCCGAACGCCCTGACGTCAAGTTCGCGCTGTTCGCCGAACTCGACCGGGTTGCGAAGCCCGAAGCCATTCTCGCCACCAATACCAGCTCGATCTCCATTACCGAGATCGCGGCGCGGACGAAGCGGCCCGGCCAGGTCATCGGCATGCACTTCATGAACCCGGTGCCGGTCATGCAGCTGGTGGAGGTCATTCGCGGTCACGCGACCACCGATGCCACGGCCGAATGGACGATGGAAACCTCACGGTCGCTTGGCAAGACGCCGGTCGAGGTGAACGACTATCCGGGCTTCGTGTCCAACCGCGTCCTGATGCCGATGATCAACGAGGCGATCTTCTGCGTGATGGAGGGGGTGGCCACGCCAGAGTCGATCGACACCGTGATGAAGCTCGGCATGGCTCACCCGATGGGACCGCTCGCCCTGGCCGACTTCATCGGACTCGACGTCTGCCTCGCCATTTTGGAAGTGCTGCATCGAGGCCTCGGAGACGACAAGTACCGGCCCTGTCCACTGCTTCGCCGCATGGTCGCGGCGGGGTACCTCGGCCGGAAGAGCGGCCGCGGCTTTTACGAGTACACCAAGTGACGCTGTCGACGACCGGCCGGATGTTCCGGACCGGTCCCTCAACCGCCATTTCCCAGTGAGCGCCGCCATGGATCTGTTCAAGGACATCGCCGGATACGGCCACGAGCAGGTGGTCTTCTGTCACGAACCCGCCTGCGGCTATTTCGGCATCATCGCCATCCACGACACCACCCTCGGCCCCGCCCTCGGCGGCACCCGGTTCTGGCAATACGACTCCACCGACGCCGCGATCACCGACGCCCTCCGGCTCGCCCGCGGCATGACCTACAAGGCGGCGGTGGCCGGGCTCAGCCTCGGCGGCGGCAAGTCGGTCATCATCGGCGACAACAAGCGCACCGACCGGGAGGCGATATTCCGCGCCCACGGCCGCTTCGTCGAATCGCTCGGCGGCAGGTACATCACGGCTGAGGACGTCGGCACCAGTCCGGCCGACATGGAGTTTGTCCATTACGAGACCAACCACGTGGCGGGACTCACGGGCCTCTCGGGCGATCCGTCGCCGGTCACGGCGCACGGGGTGTACGTCGGGATCAAGGCGACCGCCAAGGCGAAGTGGGGAAGCGACTCGCTGACCGGCAAGACCGTCCTCGTCCAGGGGTGCGGGCACGTCGGGCAGTATCTCTGCACCTACCTGCAGGCCGAGGGCGTGAAGCTGATCGTGTCGGACGTCGACGAGGTCAAGGTGAAGCGCGTGGTCGAGCTCACGGGAGCGACTGCGGTGGCGCCGGACAAGATCTACGACCAGGCGGCCGACGTCTACGCGCCCTGCGCGCTGGGCGCCACGATCAATGACGACACCCTCAAGCGGTTGAAGGTCGGCATCGTGGCCGGCGGCGCCAACAACCAGCTGGCCGAGGAGCGCCACGGCGACGCCCTGGACGCCAAGGGGATCCTCTACGCGCCCGACTTCGTGATCAACGGCGGCGGCCTGATCAATGTCTACGGCGAGATCCACGGGTGGACGGCCGAGCGCTCCAAGAAGAAGGCGGGGGAGATCTACGACACCCTGCTGCGGATCTACGACCTCGCCGCCGCGGAGAAGATCCCGTCGTACCTCGCCGCCGACCGCCTCGCCGAGGGGCGGCTCCAGCAGGTCGGCGGGATGCGGCCGATGTGGATGCCGGTATAGGCGGGGCCGCGGGGCGGGGAGGCAGCGGGGCAGGCCGCCCCGCATCCCCGCCCGGGTACCCTTACATTGATGACAATGCCAGAAATCATTCCGATTGCTTCAGACCACGCCGGCGTGGAGCTCAAGGAGCGGCTGAAGGACGAGCTCACCGCGCTCGGCTACTCGCCGCTCGACATGGGCACCAACGGCGCCGAGTCGGTGGACTATCCTGACTTTGCACACCCGCTTGCGGCGAAGGTGGAGCGGGGCGAGGTGAAGCGCGGTATCCTGCTCTGCGGCACCGGGCTCGGGATGGCGTACGCCGCCAACCGACACCACGGGGTGCGGGCGGGCGTGGTCTGGACGCCGGAAGTGGCCGCCCTGGCGCGGGAACACAACGATGCCAACGTGCTGGTGCTGCCGGCGCGGTTCGTGAACGAGACACAAGCGGTGGACATTCTCAAGCGCTGGCTGGACACTCCGTTCGCCGGAGGCCGGCACGGCCGTCGGGTTGCCAAGATTGAGGAAGGGGAGGGGACGTGAGTCGTCACAATACCGCCGGTCTGCGGGAAGCTGATCCGGCCGTGGCCGCCATCGTGGACCGCGAACTGCGCCGTCAGCGGGATGGCCTGGAGCTGATCGCGAGCGAGAACTTCGCCAGCCGCGCCGTCATCGACGCGATGGGCACGCCGCTGACCAACAAGTACGCCGAGGGCTATCCGGGGCGCCGCTACTATGGCGGCTGCGAGGTGGTCGACGAGGTGGAGCGGCTGGCCATCGAACGGGCCAAGCGCATCTTCGGCGCGGGGCACGCCAACGTGCAGCCGCACAGCGGCGCCCAGGCCAACCTCGCGGCCTACATGGCCCTCATCGCGCCCGGCGACCTGCTGATGGGCATGTCCCTCCCGCATGGCGGTCACCTGACTCATGGCGCGTCGGTCAACCACAGCGGCATGATCTTCCGCGCGGTGCAGTACGGGGTTGACCCGGCCACCGGACTCATCGACTACGACGCGGTACGCGATCTGGCGCGCGCCGAGCGGCCCAAGCTGATCATCGCCGGCGGCAGTGCCTACGCCCGGATCATCGATTTTGAGGCGTTCCGCAGCATCGCCGATGAAGTCGAGGCGTACCTCCTGGTGGACATGGCGCACTTCTCGGGACTCGTGGCCGGGGGTGTGTACCCGTCGCCGATTCCGTTTGCGGATGTGACCACCAGCACCACGCACAAGACGCTGCGCGGCCCGCGGGGCGGCATGATCCTGTGCGGCGAGGCCCTGGCCAAGCAGGTGGACAAGTCGGTCTTCCCGGGGCACCAGGGCGGTCCGCTGATGCATGTCATCGCCGCCAAGGCGGTCGCCTTCGGTGAGGTGCTCGAGCCCGACTTCCGCATCTACGCGCGGAGGGTGGTCGAAAACGCCAAGGCGCTCGCCGTCGCGCTGCAGGGCCGGGGCTTCGACATCGTGTCGGGGGGCACCGATTCCCACCTGATGCTGGTCGACCTCCGGCCCAAGGGGCTGACCGGCAAGCTCGCCGAGCAGCTGCTTGACCGCGCCGGAATCACCGTCAACAAGAACACCATCCCCGACGATCCGCAGTCGCCGTTCGTGACCAGCGGCATTCGCCTCGGCACCCCGGCGCTCACGACGCGCGGCATGGGGACGGCGGAAATGAAGCGGATTGCCCAGCTGATCGACCGCGTGCTCGTGGGCCAGGACGACAGGACCATCGAGACCGTCGGCCGTGAGGTGCAGGAGCTGGCCCGCGCCTTCCCGCTCTACCAGGCAGACCCCGCGTGAACGACCTCACGTTCGTCGCCGACGTCCTGACCCGCTTGCGTTCGCGGGGCGGTCCGTTCGACGAACGCGCCTACCTCTTCGTGCTGGGCGCCATCGAACATGTGCAGTCCCGGCTCCCGGCGCGGCGGCATCTCGCCGGGGCCGAGGTCGCCTGGGCGTGCCGCGACCTTGCCTGGGAGCAGTTCGGACTCCTCGCGCCGTCGGTGCTGGCGCACTGGGGTATCACGTCGACCGACTCGGTCGGACGGGTGGTGTTCGCGCTCGTGGAGTCGGGGCTGCTGGTGGCGCAGCCCGGTGACTCGGCGGATGATTTCATCGGGGTGTACGACTTCGCGGAGGCGTTCCGGACGGGCTATGTCTGGCAGGGCGCCGCGTCGGGACAGGTCGAGACCTAGACTGGGAGGGCATCATGGAAGGGAAAGACTGGCCGGTGTGCCAGAAGTGCGCCGACGGAAAACTGATCCCGCTGTCCGACTACGGTCGCGAGGGCGCGCCGATCACCTACAAGGCCTGGGTGTGCACCAATCCGGAGTGCGGGTTCAACCTGCGCATCGATAACGGCGAGATCTCCTTCGGCCGAGTGATTGGTCAGTCCTTTAAGTAGGTGGCCCGGGGACGTGGGTCCGTTGCCTTAAGGGGTCGATGCGCGTCCACAGGCTCTCATCGCCGGCCCCACGCCCTCGTGTGGAAGTGACCATGCACATCCCGGTAATCACCCCCGCACAATCCGCCGAGTGGGATCGTCGTGCCGAGGCGGCCGGTATCGCCGTCGCGACGCTGATGGATGCCGCGGGGCGGGCGAGTGCGGCCGTGATCGCCACCAGGTTTGGGCCGGCCCTGCGCGGCGGCGTCCTGGTGGCGGCGGGGACCGGCAACAACGGCGGCGACGGGTGGGTGGTCGCACGCACGCTCCACAAGCACGACATCCCCGTCTGGGTCGCGCCCCTGCCCGGCGCCGCCTCCTCTCTCAATACGCAGGTTCGCGCCATCGCCCTCGCCGAGGGTGTCCGGCAGGTGTCTCCTGAAGGACCGTGGCCGACCGTGGCGCTTGCCGTGGATGCCGTGCTCGGCACGGGGGCGTCGGGCGCCCCCCGCGGCGCGGTCGCCATCCTCATGGAGCGCCTGCGCGATCTGCGCGTGCCGCTGGTCGCGCTCGATGGACCGACGGGCGTCGATCTGCTCACCGGCGCCGCCTGGGGTCCCGCCGGCGCGGATCTCTCCATCTCGTTCGGTGCGCCGCGACGGGGCCACCTCCTTGCGCGCGATGAAGTCGGTGACGTCGTCATTGTGGATATCGGTCTCCCGGCGGCGGACCCCGCCTGGCCGGTCCTGATGACCGACGCCCAGGCGGCGGAGTGGTTGAAGCCCTTTCCCGCCCGCGCGCACAAAGGCAATCGGGGACGGATCGTGGTGATCGGTGGCAACGTCGGGATGACCGGCGCCCTGCGGATGGCGGGACGGGGCGCCTTCGCGACGGGTGCGGGGCTGGTCTACGGCGTGGCGCCGGCGGAGTCGACCGCGGCACTGACCGGCGCAGAGCCAGACCTCCAACTGCGTGCCCACCCGTTCCAGGGGACGCCGAGCGCCGACCTCCTCTCGCTCGTGGGGGAGGCCAATGCCGTGGTCATCGGCCCCGGGCTGGGCCGTTCCCGTGACAGCGCCGGGTTCGTCGAGGCTATCCTGAGGGGCTCTTCTGCCGCGGTGCTCGACGCCGACGGGCTGGTGGCGTTCCACGGCGCGCTGCCGCTCCTCCGGGAGATTGCGAGTGGACGGGAACTTGTTCTCACGCCGCATCCGGGTGAGTTCCGCTCGCTCTTCCCGCACCTGGCCGGTACGCTGGACACCGATCCTTGGGGTGCCGCGGAATCGGCGGCGCAAGAGACGGGGGCGACGATCCTGCTCAAGGGGGTGCCGAGCGTCGTGGCCAGCCCGGGGCGTGCCACGCAGTCGATCGCCGTCGGCACTCCCGGCCTGGCCACTGGTGGCAGCGGCGACATCCGCTCCGGCATCTGTGGCACCATGCTCGGAACCGGGCTCCCGGGCGCGCAGGCGGTCGCACTTGCGGCCCAGGCCCTTGGCCGTGCCGGTGAACTGGCCGCGCGGCGTCACACGGCGCGAGCGATGCGACCGATGGACGTGGTGGAAGCCCTTCCGGACCTCTGGCGCGCATGGGCCCTCCTGCGCTCCAGTCCTCCCCGTCCCATTTTGCCGGTGCTGGTAGAACTCGACCGCCCCCGGTCCTGAGCTTCGCCGGCGCCGGTCAAACCGGAATGCGATACCTTTCCTCCATGCGACTGACTTACGCGCTTGCACTGCTCCTCCTCGGGGCTTTTTCTCCGCTGACCGCCCAGGTCTCGCGGAACTGGCGCCCCGACGAGCGGGTCGTGATCGGGGACTGGACGGTCATCCGCGCGGTCGCCGCGGGCCCTGAGCGTGTCTTCGTGGTCTCGCCCGATGCCGTCCTCTCGTGGAACCCCGTCGTCCGTCGCTGGGAAGGACCCTTCGAGGCACCGGTGCCCGGCGCGCTGGAGCGGGTGACCGCGGGCATGATCGACCCGCTCGACAACAGCCTCTGGCTCGCCACGATGACCGGGTGGGTGCATTTCCAAGCCGACCTGCAGCTCTGGGAGCGGGGGGAGGTGGACAGCCGTGTCCTCCAGATCGCCTTCGACATGGCCGCCCCGTACGATGGGCTCTTCATCCGCACGGCAGGCGGGTGGCTGAAGGTTCCGCGTGGAGGGTTCACCGCGGTGCCGTCGGCGGCCCCCATCCGTCCGGTCTCGCCGGCCACCGTGGCGCAGGCAATCGCCTCGAATCCGGCGCTCGGGGGCTCGTCCTCCGCGTTCTTGCTCGACCCCTCCATGCGGACCGCGCGTCTGACCTCCGCGGCGCGCTCGTTCGACAACCTCGGCTGGTACCTCGGCAGCGACGGGGTCGGGGCGCTCTGGGTGCCGGACGGCACGGTCGTTCCGCAGCGGCTCAGCTTCGGGCTTCCCGGTTCGGTGGTGGGCGCCATCTACGCGGTACCGGGAGGCATCTGGGCAATCACCGACGGGGAGGAGTCCTCCCCGGCCGCACTGACGTTCATCTCGAGCGACCTCTCCGAGTTCCGGGTGTTCAGCGGTCCGGCCGCGACCGGCCTGCCATTCACCCGTGCGCGGCGTCTCATCGGGGTCGGGTCGGCGCTCTGGGCCGCGACCGACGCGGGCCTCCTCAAGTTCAGTTCCGACAACCCCGCCAACTTCACCCGGTTCGCCGAGGCGCAGGGACTCCCCGATCGCCGTATCACCACCCTGGCATCACGCCGGGGGATCATCGTTGCGGGCACCGCGCGTGGGCTGGCCCGTCTTGTCGACAGCACTGGCGCCGAGGCACTGGCCCCGGATTACGCCGGTTCGGTGAGCGCCCTGGCCATGGGCGCCGACACGGTGTGGGTGGGCACTCCCAACGGACCCCGCGGCGCCGTACCCGACCAGTCCGCCCTCATCCGGCCAGTGTCTGTGGAGGAGACCGCGGCGTTCGGACGCTCGATCTACGACTTCGCGTGGATGGCGGACACGCTGGTCGGGGTGACGAGCGACCAGTTCGTCTGGAAGGCCCCTGGGGAGGACCGCTGGACGCTGGGTGCGCCGATTTCCGGTGTGCTCGGCCCGCTGCGGCGGCTCGTGGCCGAGGGGGATGGGTTCTGGGTGGCAGGAGATCTCGCGGTCGGTTGGACTGGGTTGGACGGGATCCCGGTTCGGCCCCTGCTTGTCGGGGCCGACCTGCCCGGCATCCCGCTCGACATGGCGGTGGATGCGGACAACCTCTGGGTGGCGACGACGGCGGGCCTGGTGCGCTTCCGTCTCCAGGCGGTGCGGCCATGACGGACATTCCCCTCGGCGGTGGCGCAGAATTCGACCGGATCAGGGCGATCGCTGCCGCACTAGGGCCCGCCGCGACCGGGCTGGGGAACGACTGCGCGGTGCTGCCACCGGGCTTTGGCGAGGTCGTCCTCAGCACCGACCTCAGCGTCGAGGGGGTCCATTTTCGCCGCGAGTGGCTGTCGCTGCAGGAGATAGGGTGGCGGGCCGCCGCCGCGTCGCTCTCGGACCTCGCCGCCGCCGGGGCGGAGGTGGTCGGGCTGACCGCGAGCGTGGGTGCCCCTGGCGATGCCTCTTCTGATGACCTGGTCGAGCTGATGCGAGGGGTGGGCGCCGCCGCCGCCGCCGCAGGAGGGCGGGTGCTCGGGGGCGATCTTGCCCGCTCGCCGACCTGGGTGGTGGACATCACGGTCGTGGGGCGGTCGGCTCGTCCGGTGTCCCGCTCGGAGGCGCGTCCCGGTGATACGCTCTGGGTCACAGGGACGCTGGGGGGCGCTCGCGCGGCGCTGCACGCCTGGGAGCGCGGCGACTCCCCGGCGCCAGGGGCGCGTGAACGGTTTGCCCACCCGGTGCCACGGATCGCCGAGGGGCGGTGGTTGGCGGCGCACGGCGCGCACGCGATGCTGGATCTTTCGGACGGCCTCGGCGGCGACGCCGCGCATCTTGCCGCCGCGTCCGAGGTTCGCATCGAGATTGACCTGGAGCAGATCCCGGTGCATCCCGACGCCGTGACCTGCGCCTTGGCCCGGGGCGACGCCATTCAGGCCTTCGCGGCGCGGGGCGGGGAGGACTACGAGCTGCTGGTGGCGTTGCCGAAGACCTTCGACGACGCCGAGGCGCGCCGGTTCCAGCAGGATACCGGCACGGTCCTCACCAGAATCGGCCGCCTCAAGCGGGGCGCGGGGGTCGCCGCCACCTTTGCCGGGGTCCCCGTCGCGCTCTCCGGTTACGATCACTTCGCGTGACCTTCCTCCGGACGGCATGGCTGCTCCTCGTCGCGCTGCCCGTGACAGCGTTTTACGCCACCTGGTCGGTCCTCGCATCCTGGGTCGGCATCCGATACGCGCCGCACAATGTGTACGACCGCATCATGATTGGATGGTCCCGCATCCTGCTCAGGGCGAACGGCGTGCGGGTGGTCGCCGAGGGCCTGGAACATATCGATCCAGCCGCATCCTACGTGTTCATCGCCAACCACACCTCCATCGTGGACATCTGGGCCCTCCTCGTCGCGCTGCCCAACAGCTTTCGGTACGTGGCCAAGCGCGAGTTGTCCCGCGTCCCGGTCTTCGGCCGGGCCATGTCATCCGCCGGCAACATCTTCATCGATCGCGCCAACCTGGCCTCCTCCTTTTCGAGCTATGACGCCGCGGCCGCGATGCTGAACAACGGGCGCTCGGCCATGGTCTTCGCCGAGGGGACCAGGAGTCTCGATGGCCGCCTCCTTCCGTTCAAGAAGGGACCCTTCGTCCTCGCCATCCGCGCGGGGGTGCCGTTGGTGCCGGTCTGTATCCGCGGTGCCTTCGAGCGAACCCCCAAGGGGGTCCTCAGTGTCCGGCCCGGCGAGGTCATCGTCCGCGTCGGCGAGCCGATCGGCACCGTGGGCATGGCCTACGAGGATCGCGACACCCTGAGCAGCACGGCGAGGGCGGCCATCGAGGCAATGGCGGCGCGTTGACGGCGTTGCAGGCGCACGGGTAGTTTGAGGCGCAGGAGTCAGGAGCGCAGGCAAGCGCAATCACCACTTACCGGTCCATTCATGTCTACGATCATTGAAGTCCATGCACGCGAAATTCTTGACAGCCGGGGCAACCCCACCGTCGAGGCCGACGTCATCCTCTCCAGCGGTGCCAGCGGGCGTGCCGCGGTGCCGAGCGGGGCGTCCACCGGCGAGCATGAGGCGTCGGAGCTCCGCGACGGTGACGCGAAGCGTTTTGCCGGCAAGGGCGTTATGGAGGCGGTCCGCAACGTCAACGAGCTGATCGGCCCGCGGCTCGAGGGGATGACGGCGGAGGACCAGATTCTCATCGACAGCGAGATGATGGATCTCGACGGGACCCCTAACAAGAGCAAGCTGGGCGCCAACGCGATCCTCGCGGTGTCGCTGGCGGTGGCGCGGGCGGCGGCCGAGGATGTGGGCCTCCCGCTCTATCGTTATCTCGGCGGCCCGATGGCGCACGTCATGCCGGTGCCGATGATGAACATCCTCAACGGCGGCGCGCACGCCAGCAACAACGTGGACGCCCAGGAGTTCATGATCGTGCCGATCGGCGCCGAGACCTTTCCGGAGGGGCTCCGGATGGGGGTTGAGGTGTTCCACTCGCTGAAGAAGGTCCTGACCGGCATGAAGCTCTCGACCGCCGTGGGCGACGAGGGCGGGTTCGCGCCGATGCTGCCGAGCAATGAGGCGGCGCTCGACGTGGTGATGCAGGCCATCGAATCGGCGGGCTACCAGCCGGGCAAGGACGTGGCGATCGCGCTCGACGTGGCCGCGTCGGAGCTGTACAAGGGTGGGAAGTACGTGTTCAAGAAGGGCGACGGCAGCGTGCGCACCGCCGAGGAGCTGGTGGATCTCTACGCGCAGTGGGTCGACCGGTATCCGATCGTCTCCATCGAGGACGGGCTGGCGGAGGACGACTGGGACGGCTGGGCCACGTTGACGGAACGGCTGCACGACCGGGTCCAGCTGGTGGGCGACGACCTCTTCTGCACGAACGTGGACCGACTGGCGCGGGGGATCGAGGCGGGCACGGCCAACGCCATCCTGATCAAGGTCAACCAGATCGGGACCCTGACCGAGACGCTCCAGTGCATCGAGCTGGCCAAGGGGAGCTCCTACGGCGTGGTGATCAGCCATCGGTCGGGGGAGACGGAAGACACCTTCATCGCCGACCTGGCGGTGGCCACGGGGGCGGCGCAGATCAAGACGGGGAGCGCCAGCCGGACGGACCGGGTGGCCAAGTACAACCAGCTGCTCCGCATCAATGAGGAACTGGACGAGGTGGCCCATTACCCTGGCCGGGACCTTTATCCGCTGTGAGCCGAGTCGCCATTGCCCGGATCGTCATTATTGTCCTGGCCGCAATCTTTGCGCTGCAGGGCGGGGAATACAGCGTCTGGAACTGGTGGGAACTGCGGCAGGCGGAGGCGCGGGAAACGGCGGCGGTGGCGGAGCTGGAGGAGGCCGTTGACTCGCTGGAACAGGCGGCCAAGGCTATCGAGACCGACCCGCGGGTCCAGGAGCGGGTGGCGCGAGAATCGTTCGGCATGATCAAGAACGGCGAGTTTCTGTTCCGGGTGCTCCCGCCCCAGGAACCTTGATATCCGGCTCGCGCGCGGCTAGGATTGCCGCCCAGTCGTTGCGGTGTTGGCAGGGTAGCTCAGGTGGTTAGAGCACGGCACTCATAATGCCGGGGTCGCGGGTTCGAGTCCCGCCCCTGCTATGCCCCCGAAAGGGGGCCTTTGTTTTTGGGCCTCGGTCTTCGGCTCGAGTCCCGCCCCTGCCAGGCCCCCGAAAGGGGGCCTTTGTTTTGGGCCTCGGCCTTCGGCTCAAGTCCCGCCCCTGCCAGGCCCCCGAAATGGGGCTCTTGCCTTGGACCTGCCGGTATGCTTCTCCCTCTCCTCTTGATTACCGAGAGAAGGATGGCTACTGTCGTTGTACCACCTGGTGCACCTCAGACTCGGAGTCCTGATGTCCCGCCCAAAATCCGACATGATCAAGGGCACCCTCGATCTGCTGATTCTCCGCGTCCTCGCCCGCGAGCCGACCCACGGCTGGGGGATTTCGGAGCGGATTCACCGAATCTCCGAGGATGCGCTGGCCGTCAACCAGGGTTCGTTGTACAGCGCCCTCCATCGGCTCACCCGCGACGGCTGTATCCGCTCCTACTGGGAGGCCACGGAGAACAACCGCCGCGCACGCTACTACGCGCTGACCCCGGCGGGCGCCGCTCAGCTGGAGACGGAGACCGATCACTGGCATCGCCTCTCCGTTGCCGTCCACAAGATTCTCGCCACCGGCTGAGCTGGAGGAATGATGCGGCGCATCTCTGATCTGCTGTTCAGGATCCGCGCGGTGTTTGGTGCAGATCGCATGGAGCACGACCTCGCCGAGGAGCTGCAGTTTCACGTCGAGATGGAAACCGAGAAGTACATCCGGCAGGGCGACGCGCCGGAGGTGGCCCGGGCCCGCGCCGAGCGTGCCTTCGGGAACGCCACCCGTCGCAAGCAGGCGATTCGCGACGGCTGGGGTGTCGGGCTGGTCCGCGACGCCGTCAACGACCTGCGCCACGCGACACGGCAACTGCGCCGCAATCCCGGCTTCACGGTGACGGTGCTGTTGACACTCGCCCTGGGTATCGGCGCCACGACGGCGATCGCCAGCCTCGTCCGCCAGGTCTTGCTGCGCCACGCCCCGGTGGCGGAGCCGTCGCAACTCGCCGCGCTGTACACCTCCTGCCGTCGAGGCGACCTGCGCTGCTCCAGTTCGTATCCCGATTTCATCGACTATCGCGACCGTTCCCGCCTCTTCACCGGCATGGTGGCCGCCAGCCCGCTGTCGCTCAACATCGGGACGGAGGGAAGCGCCCGGCTCGTCACCGGCGAGGTCGTGTCGGAAGGCTTCTTCGAGCAGCTCGGCCTGGCCCCGTCCCTGGGTCGTCTCCTGATGCCCAGCGATGGGGAGCGGGGAAATGCCCAGGCGGTGGCGGTCGTGAGCCACGACTTCTGGCGCGAGGCGTTCGGGGGTGATTCCTCGATTGTCGGACGCGACGTCCTCATCAACGGCGCCCCGTTTACGGTCGTGGGGGTCGGTCCGGCAGGCTATCGCGGCCTCAGCCTCACCACGCCGCGCGATGTCTGGCTGCCGATGCACGCGGCCACCTTCCTCGGACCGTCGGGTGGCTCCGCAAGTCAGCTCGACAATTACGACTCCCGGAACTCCCGGTGGATCGGCACGATCATCGGGCGACTGGCGCCAGGGGCCACCATCGAGGGCGCGCGCCAGGAAATGGCGGGCATTGCGGCACAGCTCGGCGAGGAGTTTCCTGAGGAACGCGCCGCGATCGGAGGGCCGAGGAAGATCACCGTCGATCCCGCGGGACGGTACATCCTGCCGGTGGGCCGCGAGGCGGAGCTCCGCAACTTCCTGGCGCTCCTGGTCGGGACCGTCCTCTTCACCCTCGTACTGGCCTGCGCGAACATCGCCAACCTGCTGCTGGCACGGGCCACGGCCAGGGGCCGGGAACTCGGGGTGCAGCTGGCCATCGGCGCGTCGCGGGGACGGGTCGTCCGGATGCTGCTCACGGAGAGCATCCTCCTCGGCGTGCTCGGCGCGGCCGCAGGACTGCTGGTCGCCGCGGTGATGATCCGGTGGCTCTCCGCCTACGAGCTTCCCGGTGGCGTGGGCATCGGGGCGATGGATGTGACCATGGACGGGACCGTGCTGACCTTCGCGCTGCTGCTGGCGGTCGGGACGGCAATGCTCTTCGGACTCGTCCCGGCGCTGCACGCCAGCCGGCAGGATCTGGTCGGCGTGATCCGGGGCGATCCCCCTCGCCGCGAAGGGATGGCGATCACGCAGGTACGGCGTGGGCTGGTGGCCCTACAGGTGGGGTTGTGCCTGGTGCTGCTGGCCGGATCGGCGATCTTTGCGCGCACGGTGCGCAACAGTCTTGATGCCGACCTGGGCTTCGACGGATCGGGCACCGTGCAGTTGCGGTACAACGCCGGGCTGCTCGGGATGAGTCCGGAACAGCAAGCCGGCGCGCGACGCGTGCTGCTCGACCGGGTACGGGCAATCCCGGGCGTCTCGGCGGCGTCCCTGGCTTCGCTGACGCCGCTGCAAGGCGCCGGGTTCCAGGGGTTTTTCGCCGAGATCGATGGGTATGCGCCGAAGCCCGATGAGGAGATCCGGTTCGACGCGGTCTTCGTCAGCGCCGGGTACTTCGCGGCTCAGGGGATGACCATCCTGGAAGGCCGCCCGATCGAGGACCGGGATGCATCCGGCGCCCCGCCGGTGGCGCTGGTCAACCAGTATGCGGCGCGGCGGTACTGGGGCGACCGGTCAGCGATCGGCGGCCGGCTCCGGCTACCCGATTCCACAGAGGTCGTGATCGTCGGAGTGGTGGCCGACCCCACGTGGGATGCCATCGGTGAGGAGACGACACCCTTTGTCTTCGTGTCCCTGGACCAGTTTCCCCAGTTCGCCTCCAGGGGCTTCCTGACGCTCTCGGCGCGCGGCCCAGGCGATGGACTGGCATTGATCCCTGCGGTGCGGGGGGCGTTTCGGGAGGTGCTGCCGGGATTGTCGCCGAGCCGGGTCGGGACCATGACGGCGCAGGTCGAGTCCGTGCTCATGCCTCAGCGCCTCGGCTCGCTGTTGCTGACGATATTCGGCGGCCTCACGTTGCTGCTGGCGGGCGTCGGGATTTACGGTGTGGTGGGCTACAACGTCCTGCGCCAGGCGCGAGAACTGGGTATCCGCATTGCCGTCGGGGCCTCGTCGGCGACCATCCTGCGGACGGTCGTGGCTGGCATGACGGGGCCGGTCCTGCTCGGCCTCGCGGTGGGACTGGCGGCGGTGATCGTCATCGGGAAGAGCGTCGCCGGATTCCTTTACCAGGTCGGTCCGGCGGATCCCGCAAGTCTGGCGCTCGCTGCCGTTGCCTTGTTGTTCGTCGCGCTGGTCGCCGTGTTGATCCCGGCGTGGCGTGCAACGCGAATCGATCCCGCCAAGGTGCTGATGGCGGAGTAGGGAGGGGGAACCGGCGGGCCCGAGCGGGAGCCCGCCTCTCCTGCCGCTCCCCTGGTCACTGCGCCGAGGGTGCCCCGGTCTCGATCGGCGCCCCCGGCACCCCGGTCCACTCCGCCATCGAGCCGTCGTACATCTTCGTCTCATAGCCCAGGTAGCGGGCCACGAAATAGAGATAGCTCGCCTGCATCCCCGACCGGCAGTAGGTCACCACCTGGTCTCCGCTCCGGACGCCGGCCGCGCGAAACATCTCCTCCAATGCGCCGCGGCTGAGCAGGACCGGCGGGCTCCCTCCCATCGTCGTCTTCCAGAAGATGCTGCGTGCGCCTGGGATGTGTCCCGCCGAGAAATCGGAGGCGGGCCGCGCATCGAGGAACGCGACTCCCGGGCTGTGGAGATGGTCTTTCACCCACTCGGCGCTGACCACGAGTTCCGGCTGCGGATCCGGGGTCAGCGTGCCCCGGTGCGCGGGGACCGTCGCGGTATTGACCGGCCAGCCTCCCTCCACCCACATCTCGGTGCCGCCATCGAGCAACGCCGCCTGGTGGGAATGCCCCAGGTAGTCCAGCGTGAAGAAGAGGCGGGCGGCCGAGAGCGGGTCGCCGGTGACAATGACTCGGGTGTCGTCCCCGATCCCGACCGACTCAAGGACGGAATCCAGGGCGGCCACGGAGGGGAGCTCGTTCGGCACACCGTCTCGTTCGACGATGATCGACGAGAGGGGGAGGAACTGGCTCCCCTCGATGTGCCCGGCGTCAAATGCGGTCCGGTTCCGGTCGACATGCACCACGACCACGCCCGGATCGCCGAGGTGCGCAGCGAGCCACGCGGGGCTGACCAGGACAGTGTCGGCCCCGAGGAGCGTGACAGCCAGCAGGGAAAGTACGGTCAACATGGGATGCTCCGAATGCGTTAGCGGTCGGCCTTGAGCGCGGAATCACGTTGGGCTTCCTGCTCCATGACCAGAGTGTAGGCGACATAATACTTGTGGATATTGGACACGTAAGTGACCGTCTCGCGGCCAATTTCCTGGGCGGCCACCAGTTCAACGTTGCCTTGCCACCTGTTGGGGTCGAGCCCTCGCGCGGCCGCCTTCTTCCGCAATCCTGCCACTCGCGCTGGCCCCGCGTTGTACGCCGCAAAGGCGAAGAGCATCCGATTGAAGGCGTCGAGGGAGTCGTCGCTGAAATGGTCGTCGATCAGCTTGCGGACGTACTTGACGCCGGCGTGGATATTCGGCTCGAGCTGGTGCACGTCACCGACGCCGAGCGACCTCCCGGTGGCCGGCATGACCTGCATGACGCCGATCGCCCCCACCTGGCTGTGGGCGTTCTGGTCCAGCCGCGATTCCTGGTATCCCTGCGCCATCATCAGCAGCATGTCGAGGTCGTACTGGGCCCCGTACTTCCGGAAGAGGTCCACTACCTGGTGGAACTTCCGCATCTCCGATTCGGCGGTCGCGTTCGTGACGAACCGGGTGCTCTTGAGGTAGCGGTGGAGCAGGGTGTTACGCGTCGCGGAGCCGGCCGGATAGTCGGCGAGAAACCGGTTGATCTCGGCCTTGAGTTGCGGGCTGTCCTTCCGGATCATCCAGGCGATGTCGGCGCCGGTCTTGACCGTCAGCCCCGGCCGCGGCGTGATGTCCGGGAGGACCTGCTGCCAGAAATTGGCGATCACGTCGTTCATCACCACGAGCTTGACCAGCCCGGCGTTGAGCATCTCGAGGAGGTCCTCATCCTCCAGCGCCTCCGGAGCCGCCCGGAGGCGCACCGGGGGGAGCCCGCGACGCTTGAAGCTCTCGTTGAGGGCTTGGAGGCTCTCGTAGTATGCGGATGAGGGCCGAACGAAGACCTCCTGGCCCGCAAGGTCCTCAATCGAGTCCAGCCGGGGAGAGGCGGGACCGGTCACCACGACCTCGGAGATGCCCGACACGGTCGGCGCCGAGAAATCTGCCACTGCCTGGCGCTCCGGTGTGATCGTCAGCCCAGCCGCGACGATGTCGCCCTGGCCGGCGAGCAGCGCCGGCAGGAGCTCGTCAGGGCGGACAGGGAGGAGCACGACTTGAATCGGGTCCGCCCCGGTCTGGAACTGCTTGTTAAGACTCTGCTGAAAGAGCGCGGCCGCATCCACCGCGAGCCCACGGGGCCGCCCCTCGTCAACGAAGTACTGGGTCCTGCTCGGGACCACGAGCATCCGGATGGCACGTCGGGCCCGCATCGAGTCGAGGTCTCCCAGCCGCGGCTGCGTCAGCGCCACGAGGGCGGAGTCCGTGGGGACTGCGGCCACGGTGGTGTCGGCAGCCTCGGCATCCGGGCGTACGTCCGTGCCGCCGCATCCCCCAACGGAGATCACCGCCGCAACAAGGAGGCAGAAGGGAAGGGGTGTCGACGACAGGCGACGCGGCATGGGACTCACGTTCAGGAGGATGCTGGAGTTTAGCCCGAATCTCCATCGGAGTGAAGCATCGGGCGGTGCCGCGTGGCGCGTGCCCCCCGGTCCCGAATTGGGTAAGTTTGTGCGTGGTGGGCACCTGGCGTCGTCCGCCACGTCTTGGAGACTCGGACCGGGAGAACATCATGGAATACCTCAGCGGTGGGTATGCCGTGGGCTGGGGCACACTGGCCCTGCTCAACGCCGGACTGGCACAGGCCAAGGGGAAGAGCGGTCTCCTCTGGGGGCTGCTGTCGCTCTTCATCGGCCCGTTTGCGACGCTGATCCTCGTCACCATCTACGCGACATCCAAGCCCTGATCGGGAGCTTCGCATGACTGACCACCGGCCGCAGGAGCGACTGGATGGACTGGCCAGCCTGATCGGCAACACGCCCCTGCTCGCCATCGAATTTGAGTATCAGGGTGCGCGGCGGACCGTGCATGCCAAGGCCGAGCACCTCAACCTGTCGGGGAGCATCAAGGATCGGATGGCGATCCACATTCTCCGCCGGGGCTACGCCACGGGGGCGCTGAAGGCCGGCGCCATGATCATCGAGGCCACCAGCGGCAACACCGGAATCGCATTCGCCTCGATCGGTCGCGCGCTTGGGCATCCCGTCACGATCTTCATGCCCGCCTGGATGAGCAGCGAGCGGATCAACCTCATCCGGAGCCTGGGCGCCAGCATCGTGCTGGTCAGTCGCGAGGAAGGGGGCTTTCTCGGCAGCATCGAGATGGCCGAGGAACTGGCGCGGAGAACGCCGGGCGCCTTCCTGCCGAGGCAGTTCTCCAACCGGGATAACTGCGACGCGCACTACCAGACGACTGGTCCGGAAGTCCTGGGACAGTTGGCGGCGTGGGGGCTGGTGCCGGCAGCGTTTGTTGCCGGGGTCGGCACCGGCGGGACCATCATGGGCACCGGCAGCTACCTGCGAGAAAAGGCTCCGGGCATCAAGTTGCATCCGGTCGAACCTTCGAATTCGCCGACGTTGTCCACCGGACACAAGGTCGGACATCATCGCATCCAGGGGATCTCGGACGAGTTCATTCCGGCCATCGTCGAACTCGACACGCTCGATGGAATCCTCGCCATCGACGATGGCGACGCCATCCTGATGGCGCAGAAACTCGCCACGGAGCTGGGGCTCGGCGTCGGCATCTCCTCGGGCGCCAACTTCCTGGCCGCCATCCGGGCCCAGGACGCCATCGGGGTCGACGCCGTTGTGGCCACCGTCTTCGCCGATGACAACAAGAAATATCTGAGCACCGACCTCCTGCGTGAGGAGCCTCGGCGCGACGGGTTCCTGTCGCCCGAGATCGAGCTCCGTGGCCTCTCGGCGCTCCGCCGCACCTGCCAGACCTGCCACTATCCCGACCCGGCCCCCGCGGGCTGGGAATCGATCGGTTCCCGGCCGGCCTCGGCACGGTGAGTTCCGCGCCACGCGCGTTCCCCTCGGGCGGGGGCGGGCCCCTCGTGCTCGTGGGCCGGGCCGCGCTCCGCCTGATGGGATGGCGGATGGTGGGGGCGCTGCCGCTCCTGCCCCGATACATCCTCATCGTGGCTCCCCACACGTCGAACTGGGACTTCTTCGTCGGGCTCGCCGCCAAGTTCGCGCTCGGACTTCACGCCCAGTGGCTGGGAAAGCACAGCCTCTTCCGTGGGCCGATCGGTTGGATGCTCCGCGCCCTCGGGGGGATCCCGGTCGACCGATCCAAGCCCGATGGGGTTATCGAGGGAGTCCTGGCGGGCATGCAGGACGCCCCGACGTTCGTGCTGGCACTCGCGCCCGAGGGCACGCGCAAGTACATCGATCACTGGAAGACCGGGTTCCACCGCATCGCGGTGGCGGCCGCGGTGCCCGTCGTGCCGGTCGCCTTCGACTGGTCGACCCGCACCATCGACCTGACGCAACCGCCGTTCAGCGTGACCGGCGATGCCTCCGCCGACATCGCGCACCTGCGCGCCCTGTATCGCAAGGAGATGGCGCGTCGACCCGAATACTTCGCGGATGTGCGCGACGTGCCGCTTCCCCCTTCCCGTGGGCGGGACCCCGCGTGAGCGGGATGCCGCGGTGGGCGGACGCGCTGCATCGCGCCAACCGGTACGTGAGCACGGACCTCTTCGGGGGACCGCGGGTCGTGAAGCTGGCATGGGTCATCAATGCGCAGAAGCTCGGCTCGCCGCCCTTCGTGGCCTTCCTGATGTGGTGGTACGGCGACTGGTCACTCGTGGCGTGGATCTACCTGGCGCTATACGGCAGCTACGGGGTCTGCTGGTTCCTGAAGGACATGGCCTTTCCAGACGCGAACTGGCAGCGGCGGGTAACCTGGGGCGGGGGAGCGGCAGCGTTCCTGCTGGGGTTGGCACCCTACTGGATCCTCCCCTGGCTGTTGATCTCGGGGCGGGGACATCCGCCGGCATCCACGCCGGTGCTGGCGTTCGCCGTCGTGCTGCACACCCTCGGGCTGTTCTTGATGACGGCCGCCGACGCGCAGAAGACCTTCACGCTGCGCGCTCGGGGCGGGCTCATCACCGACGGGATGTTCCGGCTGGTTCGCCACCCGAATTATCTCGGCGAGATGATGCTCTACGCCGCCTATGCCGTGCTGGTGGGCCACTGGGCCGCATGGGCGATCCTCCTGCTCATCTGGGGCGTGGAGTTCGTGCCGAACATGCTGGCCAAGGAGGCATCATTGTCGCGGTATCCTGAGTGGGCTGACTATCAATCGCGCACCGGCGCGCTGCTGCCGAGGATCTGGAGATGACGACGGAACTCGCGACGTTCGGCGGGGGTTGCTTCTGGTGTCTCGAGGCGGTGTTCGAACAACTGCGTGGTGTGGAGCGTGTGGTGTCCGGCTACGCAGGGGGAACGGTCGATCACCCCACCTACGAACAGGTGTGTGGCGGGAGGACGGGGCACGCCGAGGTGGTGCAGATCACCTTCGATCCGGCGGTCATCACCTACCGTGACCTGCTCGAGATCTTCTTCTCGATGCATGACCCGACCACGCTCAACCGGCAGGGTGCGGACACCGGGACCCAATATCGCTCGATCATCCTCACGCACTCCCCATCGCAGGCTGCCGAGGCGGCGGAGGTCATCCGGCGTCTGGGCGGGGAAGGGCTGTGGCCCGATCCCATCGTGACCCAGGTGGTGCCGCTGACGGTCTTCTACCCGGCGGAAGCCGGGCACCAGGGCTATTACCGCCGGAACGAGGGCCAGCGTTATTGCCAGGTCGTCATCGCGCCCAAGGTCGCGGCGCTGCGGAAGAAGCACCTCGATCGGTTGCGCGGGTGACGCTGGGCGTTGTGGTGGGCCGGGTGGTCCTGCTGGGTGCGCTCCTGGGAGTGACCGTGCCGGTCGCCAGCGCGGCGGCGCAGGGGACGTCGCTGGTGGAGACCGGTCCCCCGGGGGGCCGTCGCATTCCCGGCCCGCAGCCGATCAATCCCGTGCTGCTGGGGCTCGAACCGCCCGCGAATGACTCGGCCCCCGCGGCCGACTCCCTGCCGTGCCCCGATTGTGACCCGCCGAAGGCGTTCTGGATGGGCATGGGGGGCGTGCTGATCGCCCAGACCGTTCCCTTCCTGGTGAGCAACTACGTCACCAAGGAGACGTGGGCCAAGGTCAGCCCACAGACCTGGGCCAACAACTTCAACTATCCCTGGCAGTGGGATGACAACGACTTCCAGAACAACCAGTTCGCGCATCCCTACCAGGGCAACCTCTACTTCAATGCAGGCCGAACCAACGGCTATGACTTCTGGGCGTCCTCGGCGTGGACGCTGGGGGGGAGCCTGACCTGGGAGTACTTCTTCGAGGCATGGGCGCCCGCGCCGAACGACGTGGTCAACACCACCATCGGCGGCATCGTCCTCGGCGAGTCGCTCTACCGCATCTCCCGGCTGGTGCTCGACAACGAGGCCACGGGGAAGGAGCGGGTCTGGCGGGAGATCGGGGCGGCGGTGCTCAACCCGGTTGGGGGCCTCAACCGTCTCCTCCGGGGCGAGACTCACAAGATCACCGCGAATCCTACCAACTGGCATCCGAGCGCCATTCTCGGCGTCCTGGACTTCGGGTACCGCCGGACAACCCAGTCCATCGGCACGGGTGTCATCAAGACAGGGTCCAACCAGTGGAATGTCTCGTTTCTCCTCTCCTACGGCGACCCGGTCAAGGACCTCTCACGGAAGCCCTTTTCCTACTTCGCCATTCGCGCAGACCTCGCGGGACCCGGCAACGAGGGTGTCATCAACCAGGTCAGCGCGCGGGGGAGCCTCGCCGCCTGGCCGTTGGGCGGCAAGGGACGGCACCAGCTCGCGCTGAGCCTGGAGTACGACTACTTCAATAATCCGGCATTCGAGTACAGCGGGCAGAGCGCCCAGCTCGGTGTCGTCAGCAACATCGGCAAGCCGGGACAGACCTGGTGGGGGCAGACCCAGGTGCTCTTTAACGGAGTGCTGCTGGGCGCCGTGCAGTCCGATTACTACGCTTCTGTCGAGGGCAGGGACTATGACTACGGTCCGGGCGTCGGTGGTATCTTCGCCGGCCGGATCCTTTACAAGAACAAGCTCCAGGGCACCGTCGGATACACCGGCCTCTGGATTCACACGATCGAGGGCACCGAGTCGGCCCACTACCAGGACGCCCTTCTGATCGAGGCGCGGTACTGGGCCAGCCGGAAGATAGGCGTCGGGTTGAGTTATATTGGCTACACGAGGCACAGCGACTATGTGGATCAGCCGAATGTCGCCCAATCGGCTCGATTCCTACGGTTCTTCATCACGAAGGCCATACCAGGTCTGCCGCTCCCCTGAAACGGGGAGGCCGGACCGTCCGCCACCCGCTCACCCGGGCACCATCATGCGACGCGCAACCGCCCACCCTGCGACCACCGTCATCCTCGCTGCACTCTTCGCGTGCGCCGTCACCCCGGCACTCGCCCAGGGTCCCCGGCCGACCTCCAGCCTGGCGCTCACGGCGCAGCAGCTGGCGCGGCCCGCGGCGCTGCCGTCCTGGATGCGCCAGGCCGGGGACAGTCCGATGGCGGCGTCGAGTGACACCCTGCGGTGCCCCGACTGCAATCCCCCCAAGCGGTTCTGGGCAGCTGCCGGTGAGTTGATGCTGGTCCAGCTGATCCCGCATTTCTACAATGCGGATGTCCGTGATGCCGTCTGGGCCCAGGTGAGCGCCCAGAGCGTCAAGAACAACCTCACCTACGCCTGGCAGTGGGACGACAACCAGTTCGTGAACAACCAGTTTTCCCATCCCTATCACGGCAGCCTCTACTTCAACTCGGCGCGGACCAACGGCTACAATTTCTGGGAGTCGTTCGCCTGGCCGTTCGTCGGGAGTGCCATGTGGGAGATCGCCGGCGAGGCGTGGGCGCCGGCGCCGAACGACTTCCTAAACACCAGCTTCGGCGGCGTGGTCCTGGGCGAGACGCTCTTCCGGCTCTCCTCCCTGGCGCTGGACAACACCGCGACCGGCAGCGAGCGCACCTTCCGCGAAATCGGGGGTTTCCTCCTCGATCCGCTCCGCGGCTTCAACCGGCTGATCCGCGGGGAAACGCATGGCGTCTCCGCCAATCCGCCGGACTGGCGGCCGAGCAGCATCTTCGGGGTGCTCGACGTCGGGTATCGGCGCACCGCCAACCAGTTTTCGTTCGACAGCGTCAAGACGGGCATCGACCAGTGGGACCTCGGGTTCAAGCTGGCGTATGGCGATGCGGTGACGGACCTCCGGGGCAAGCCGTTCTCCTACTTCGGGGTGGCGGCCGAGGTGGCCGGCCCGCCGCCGGACAGTGCCCGGCGGCTCAACCGGCTCTCCGCCCGCGGCAGCCTCGCGGCCTGGCCACTCGGTTCGTCGGGCCGTCACCAGTTCGCGCTCATGATGGAGTATGACTACTTCAACAATCCCGCCATCGAATACGGGGGGCAGAGCGTGCTGGCGGGAGTGGTCTCGACCTTCGGGGAGAAGGGCAAGAACTTCTGGGCCCAGACCAGCGTGCTGTTCGACGGTGTGGTCATCGGCGCCACGAAGTCGGACTACTATACCACGCTGGAAGGCCGGGACTACGACTACGGACCCGGGCTCGGCGCATCCTTGAGCGGGACGCTCTTCTACAAGCACCACCTCCAGGCAAACCTGTCGTACCTCGGCATCTGGATCCATACCATCGACGGGTCCCAATCCGCCCACTACCAGGATGCGCTCAGCTTCGAGGCCCGTTACTGGATGAACCGGCGCCTCGGGCTCGGGGCCAGCATTACCCGGTACTCACGGACCAGCGACTACACGGGACAGCCCGACGTGTCCCAGGACGCCGGTTTCCTCCGGGCATTCGTCAGCACTGCCATCCCCGGCATTCCGGAATGAACTCGTATCGCCGCAGGAGCCATGACATGATCCGTAACGCGCGCCTCGTGGCCGCCGCCAGCCTGCTGGTCGCCGCGGCGGTCGGCTGCAGCAATCCGAGCGAGACGCTCGGCCCGAATAACAACGTGGCGGTGACGAACCTGGTCGGGCATTTCCAGCTCACCGCCGAGAATATCCAGAACGTCACTACGACCATGACGTATGCCTGGCAGAATCCCGGGATCTACGCCGCCATCCAGCACCTCAGCTTCATGCCGCATGGTACCACCCTGCTGATCATCAAGGATGCGGACGGCACGGAGGTCTACAACGGGAAGCTGCTCTACGAACTCGACGACCGGACGCTGAACGGCACGCCGGGGAAGTGGACGGTGACCTTCAGCCTCGACAAGAGCGTCGGGCAGATCGACGTGATCCTCGACGCGGCGTACCCGCCGGATTGAGGCAGTTCCGGCGGCTCAGCTGCCACCCGGGAAGGCGACGACGCTGGTATACCCCTCCGGGCTCACGCTCGCCACGCCGAAGAACCAGTTGTCCACGACCAAGCCATCGAACCGGTGGCTTGTTGTCATTCCGACGTCCTCCCAGTGGTCCCAGGTCGCGGCGTCGGTCCGTCGCCAGTAGACCCGATACCCCGCCACGGCGGCGGAGTCCGCGGGCGGCTTCCAGCTGAGCGTGGCCGCCGGCTGGACCGCCCCGCGCAATCGGACCTGCCGTGGCGCCTCCGGCGCCCACGAGAGCGAGGCCAGAACGGCGGCGTCCAGCGCCGTGATCCGCCGCGCGTAGTTGAAGTCGATCCCCTCGATCACGTCGCCATAGGCCACGCCGTCCTCCACCCGGATGTCCTGGTGCTGGCGGGTGTAGTTCTCATGGGCCTCCATCAGCCGGACCGCGGGGTAGCCGAGGTCGGCAAAGGGACGGTGATGCCCGCCGCGCCCGAACCGGTCGAGCCGGTAGATCAGCCAGACATCCAGCTCGGGAAGGACCACCCCGGCGGTCGCCTTGATGTAGCGCGCCAGCTGTCGGGACGCGCCGTCCACCTCGCCACCGGTGTACCGGCGGGCGCGTCGGGCGGAATCGGTCTCGATCGGGGAGGTGCCCTCGGAGAAGACACGCACCGTGGTGGTGTCGTGGATCCCGTCGCCACCGTTGACGTTGCCGATCATGTCGTTGTTGATGACCGCGGTCAGGCGCCAGTCGTCCTCCATCGCCTTGGCGGCAAGGGTCTGGCCGCCCAGCAGGCCGTTTTCCTCGCCGGAGAGCGCGGCATAGACGATCGACCCGCGGAACCGATGGCCAGACAGCACCCGGGCTGCTTCCAGCACCGCGGCCACGCCGCTCGCGTTGTCGTTTGCTCCCGGGCTGGAGTCGGTCGCGTTCATGATGTCGGACACCCGGCTGTCGATGTCGCCGCTCAGCAGGACGTACCGGTTGGGGTCGGTCGAACCGCGCTGGATGGCGACGATGTTGACGACGCTGGTTGGTCCCGGCACCCGGGGCAGCCCCGTGAACACCTCCGAGACGTCGATGACCTCCAGGCACCCGCCGCATCCCGCCGAGATGCGCTCGAACTCTGCGCGGACCCAGCGCCGCGCCGCCCCGATGCCGCGGGTGGCCGAGAGCGTGTCGCTCAGCGTGTGACGGGTGCCGAAGCCGACCAGGGTCCGGACCGTGGACTCCAGGCGGGCGCTCGAGACGGCGTCGGCAATCCCGCGCAGCGAAGCTGCGGTCCGGTCTTCGGTGCCCTGGGCGTCGAGGCGAGTGGTCGATACCAAAAGGAGGATCAGGAACAGGGGTGTTCGATGCACGGCGCGCCTCCGATTCGGTCCTTGCCGCCCCGCCTGTGGGGCATGATCTTCCGAAAGGTATCCCTCTCTTCGTTTGCCCTGCACGCTGGAGGACCTCTGTCCCCCCTCCGGATCATCCCGGTCACGGCGCTGCTGGCCGCCGCGGCCTGTTCGCGGCCCATCGCCCCGACAACCTACCGCTGTCCGGGTGGGGAGGAGATCGTCGTCGGGGTGGGCCCCCGGTACGCGGAACTCCACCTGCCACCTGACCGCACCGTACGCCTGTATCCCGTGCGTGCCGCCTCGGGGGTCCGGTACAGCGATGGCCGCTACGCCGTCCACATGAAAGGCGGAGAGGCGCTCCTCGAGCGGAGCGGGACAGTTCTCCTCAGTTCCTGCCGGGTGGCCGGCGCCACTCCCGCGCCTGATTCGGCCGCGAATCCGGCACGGGCCAGGCAAATCGTGGACTCCATCGACCGGGTCACCGCGGAACTCCAGCCGCAAACCCGCCAGATCCAGGTGGAAGCTCGTGGGGCGCCGCCGCGCGTGCTCTCCCTCTGGGCGGATAGCGGGCGCGCCATCAAGCTGGCGGTCTCCGAGCCAGGCGAGCCTGGCGCGACGAATGGCCTGACCGGATACTACTTCATCGACGGACGCCTTGAGGTCGTGCGCGGGCCGGTGTCGCAGTACCTCTTCCGCGACACGACACTCATTCTCTGGACGACCGACTCCACGCAGCACGTGGCGGAGATGCCGCTGCGCGACATGGTGGCCCGCCAGAATTTCGTGCTTGGGGAGGTTCGACAGTACCTGGCGATGTTTGGCATCGAGCAGTAGGAAAGCGGGCCGCAACGTGCCGCTTCGACAGGGGGAGGGACGATGAAAGAGTTCCTTGGGCTTCGGACGGCGGCCTACACCGTGGCACACCTGGCCGCGGCCAAGTCCTGGTACACCAAGGTCCTTGGTTTCGGGCCCTATTTCGATGAGCCGTACTACGTCGGATTCAATGTCGCGGGATACGAACTGGGACTCCTGCCGGAAGAGAATGCGGCGACGGTTCGCACGCCGGCGGGCGTGGCTTACTGGGGCGTGGCGAACGCCGAAGCGGCCTGGGCGCGATTGATCGAACTGGGGGCGGCGCCCTTCGAACCCATCGAGGATCATGGCGTCAAGATCGGCACCGTGCGCGACCCATTCGGCAATATCTTCGGGATCATCGAGAACCCCGCGTTCAAGGCGGAGTCGGACTAGTGCCGGATGAGCCCCAATTCGTGCCACTGACCACCTGGCGGCCGCTCGCACCGGAGGAGATGCAGGGCCGGGGCAGGGAATTCGCCGACGAGCTGGCCCGCCGGCGCACGGTGCGCCAGTTCAGCGACCGCGAGATCCCTGACGGCGTCCTCGAGGACTGCCTGCGGGCGGCCGCGAGCGCGCCGAGCGGCGCCAACCTCCAGCCCTGGCATTTCGTCGTCGTGCGGGATCCCGCGCTCAAGCACCGCATCCGGGAGGCGGCGGAGCGGGAGGAACGGGAGTTCTACGCCACCGCGCCGGCGGAATGGCTCGAGGCGCTCGCGCCGCTGGGGACCGATGACGTGAAGGCTTATCTCGATGTGGCGCCCGCGCTCATTGCCGTCTTCGCCGAGCGCTATGGCGTGCGACCCGACGGAACCCGGGTCACCCACTACTATGTACAGGAGTCGGTGGGAATTGCGATGGGGATCCTCATCGCCGCGCTGCACCATGCGGGGCTCGTCACGCTGACCCACACGCCGAGCCCGATGGGCTTCCTGAACGAAGTGCTGGAGCGGCCGGCCCGGGAAAAGGCCATGCTCCTGCTGGTCGTTGGATTTCCGGCGGCGGACGCCACAGTGCCCGACATTGTCCGGAAGCCGCTCAATCAAGTCACCACGTGGAGGTGAGACCCATGCCGAAACGACTCCAGAGCTACGAGAGCGACGACATCGTGGTCACGTTCGACCCGAATGTGTGCATTCATTCGGGGGAGTGTATTCGGGGGCTTCCGTCGGTGTTCGATGTGAAGCTCAAACGGTGGATTCGGCCGGAAAACGCCCCGGCAGAGCGAGTGGCGGAACAGGTCCGCCGCTGCCCGTCCGGGGCGCTTCAATTCCGGATGAAGACCGAAGACTGACCGCGGGGCCTAGGGCTTCGCGGGCGCCGCCGGGGGCGGCCCACCCTGCATCCGCTGCTGCATCATCTGCTGCATCTGGGCGACGTTCTTGTCGTAGATCGCCTGCTGTTCAGGGGTCAGCACGGCGCGAACTTCCTGGACCGAGGCCATCGAGAGGCTCCGCATCTTGGCGCGGTCGGCGTCGCTGGGCGGCGAACCGGGGGTCATCGCGGGCATCTGGGCCCTGGTCTTCGCGGTGATGGAGTCGACTTTGGCCTGCTGAGCGGCGGTCAGGGTGATTCCCTGGAGTGCCATCGCCTGCATCCGGCCGGCGCCACGCTGTCCCTGGCCTCCGGGGGGCGGGGTCGTGGGAGTCTGGGCTGAGAGAGTGGTGGCTGCGGCAAGTCCTAGGGCCAGGACTCCTGCCGAGGCGAGTATTCTGAAACGCATGGTGCCTCCGTGATCGGGTGAGTGACATGCTGATTACGCGCGAGCCGGGTAAACCGCTGCGGGTGTGAGCCATGGTGGTCTTGGAGGGGCGGCTGGCCGCTCATCTATGTGATAAATCACTTTATGTTACATATGTTAAGTATCTCATATACATAGCTTTGGAGTCTTTGTATACATGACTGATTCGGCAGGTGGTTCGCGACGCGTAAGACCGGTGACTGTGCTGGTCTGGGTGGTGATTGCGTTGCTTGCCGGCGCTGTGGGCGGCCTGGCAGCGGCCCCGGGTGAGTGGTACGCCTCCCTGAACAAGCCGGCATGGAATCCCCCTTCCTGGGTCTTCGGGCCGGTGTGGACAACTCTGTATGTCCTCATGGGCGTTTCCGCCGCCACCGTGTGGGAAGGCCGCGGAACCCGGTCCGGAAGGGTCGGGTTCTCCCTGTTTGGTCTGCAGCTCGCACTGAATGCCCTCTGGTCGTGGCTCTTCTTTCACTGGCATCGGCCCGACCTCGCACTGGCCGATCTCGTCGTCCTCTGGGCCGCCATCCTCGGGACGATCATCGCCTTTCGACGGATTCGGCCGGTGGCCGGGTGGCTCCTGGTTCCCTATCTCGCCTGGGTCTCGTTTGCCGGGGTTCTCAATGCGTCGATTGTGCGGCGCAACCCACTGGACGCACGGCTCAGCGTCGCTGGCCCTCCGTCGCCCGGGGTCGCCGTGGCCGACTGTGCCCCCTGGGACGGTTCCGCCACGTCGATCTTCCTGTCGAACTCCCCCGACGAGCGACTTCCCCCTCCGCTTCCCTACCTGCAGTTGATCCTTTACGAACCCGGGCCACAGCTCTCGGCCCGCCGGATCGAGCTCGGGCGCATGGAGGATGGCTCCGGGATCGCCCTGCGGTGTCAATCCGGCGGCGGCTGTGCCACGTCCAACCGGGGGACGGTGCAGTTCGACCTCCCCGAGCCTGACGGGTCCCTCGCCGGGGCGTACACCGTCATCTTCGCCGGCGACACGGTCGCCGGGTCCTTCCGCGCGCGGTGGTCCCCGCGGGCGGCCATCTGCGGATGAGGATCTCGATGAACTCTCCGAAGCAGTACTGGCTGTGGACTGCGCTCCCGTGCCTCCTGATCAGTGCACTCGCGACGGCGCCGCTGGCGGCCCAGGCCTACCCCTACCGCACCGGCACCTGGACGGCGGACTCGTTCGGAAACCACCGCGCGGTGGTGTCCGTAACGGCGCCCGCCCCCGCCGTCTGGGCACACCTCCCCTGGCGTCGTCCCGACCGCAACCCGGCCCAGAAGGACATCTGGGTCGTTGATGCGCAGACCGGCCAGCGGGTCATGAACGTGTTCCGCGGGCCGATCAACCGCGAGGCGGGCAATATCGTGTTCGAGCCGACCAGCGGACCGGGGGAGTACTACGTCTACTACCTCCGCTATACCGGAACCGTCGCCTCGAGCTACCCCAAGCTTACCTATCCGGGCCCCGATTCGACGGCCTCCGCCACATGGCTTGGCCTCTTCGATGCCGGGGGCATGAGCCGCCTGCCAGAGGCTCGGCTCATTGCCTTCGAGGCGGCGGACACCCTCGATTCGTTCTACCCGATGCAGGTGATCGCGACCACCACCGAGACCTCACAGGTGCTGGCGCGCTCGCCCGACACGCCTTTTCTCGTCTTTCCCGAGGACCGCACCCACCCTATCGTCATGCCTGGCGACCTGCCGCAGCGCTGGGTGGACCGGACCGGCCCGCCGGCCTTTGCCGGCAGCGCCTTTCGCGGCGAGTTCTACGCCTTTCAGCTTGGTGTGTGGGCGGCGCGGGGGGCACTGACCGATGTGCGCGTGGAGTTTGCTCCGCTGTCGGGAGCCGCCGGCAGTATCCCCGCCTCCGCCCTCCGGTGCTTCAACCAGGGGGGCGTCGATTGGCAGGGGCGGAACTTCACCACCACTGTCGACATTCCCCTCGGTCACATTCAACCGATCTGGTGCGGCGTCCAGGTGCCCGTCGACGCCCGTCCCGGCGAGTATCGCGGCACCGTCACGGTCTCCGCCGCCGGCGTCGCGTCGCTTCCGGTGGCGGTGACAATGGCCGTCTCGCCGGACACCATCCGCAATGCCGGCGCGGATGAACCCTGGCGACTCGCGCGCCTCGCGTGGCTCGACTCCCGCCTTGAGGAAGACCACGGCATCGTCCCACCCTACACCCCCGTTTCCCGCCGAGGCGACACCCTCGGCGTCCTCGGGCGCAAGATGGTCGTCGGCAGGAACGGGCTCCCGACGTCCATCCGGAGCTTCTTCACCATCGAGATGACCTCGATCGGCGAGGCACCGAGAGAGGTCCTCGCCGCACCGGTCCAGCTGGCGGCCACTGGCGCTGACGGCCGAGAACTGGCCTGGACTTCGTCGGGGATGCGGGTGCTCGAGCACGATACTGGCTTGATTCGCTGGGAGTCCTCCTCCGCCGCGGGCGCGCTCCGCATGCAGGTGACCGGCAGTCTGGAGTTCGACGGCAACGCAGAATTCTCCGTGGCGATTGCCGCCGATTCCGCCCTGGCGCTGCGTGACATTCGCCTGGAAATCCCACTGCGTCCCGAGGCAGCGCGATACATGATGGGGCTCGGCTACAAGGGTGGCGCGCGCCCCGACTCCCTCGACTGGACCTGGGAGGTCAAGCACAACCAGGACGGCGCCTGGCTGGGCGACGTGAACGCCGGCGTCCAGTTCAGCCTCAAGGATGACAAGTACAGCCGGCCGCTCAACACCAACTTCTACCTGTCCAAACCGCTGGTGATGCCCGCGTCCTGGGCGAACGCAGGGCAGGGGGGCTGCCGACTCCGCGCGCGGCGGGAGGTCTACTCCGTCGTCTGCTACAGCGGCCCCCGGACCATGGCCGCCGGCGAGGTCCAGCACTACGACTTCCGCCTCTTGCTGACACCCTTCCATCCGATCGACCCGACGGCGCAGTGGGCCACCCGATATTTCCATTCGTATGTGCCGCTCGACTCCATCGCCAAGATGGGGGCCAATACCGTCAACGTGCACCACGCGACGGCCATCAATCCCTTCATCAACTATCCCTTCCTCCGCCCCGATGCGATGAAGGCCTACGTGGACAGCGCCCACGCCATGGGGATGCGGGTGAAGATTTACTACACCGTCCGCGAACTGACGAATCACGCCCCGGAAATCCCCGCGCTCCGGAGCCTCGGCACGGAAGTCATCGCCCCCGGTCCCGGCGGCGGGGCGTCCTGGCTGCAGGAACACCTCGACGGGAACTACATCGGCGGCTGGTATGTGCCGCGGATTCGGGATGCCGCCGTCGTCAACACCGGGATCTCCCGGTGGCACAACTTCTATGTGGAGGGACTGGACTGGCTGGTGGAGAACATCGGGATCGACGGGCTGTACATCGACGATGTCGCCTTTGACCGGAGCATCATGGTCCGGGTGCGGAAGGCGTTGACCCGCGGCCGGCCGGCGCCGCTGATCGACCTCCATTCGGCCAATCAGTACAACCCGCGCGACGGCTTCGCGAGCAGCGCCAATCTCTACCTTGAGCACTTCCCCTTCATCGACCGGCTCTGGTTCGGCGAGTACTTCGATTACGATTCCTCGCCGGCCTACTGGCTCGTCGAAATGTCCGGCATTCCCTACGGCCTCATGGGCGAGATGCTCGAGGGCGGGGGCAACCCCTGGCGCGGGATGCTCTTCGGCATGACCAACCGGCTCCCCTGGTCGGGAGATCCGCGCGAACTCTGGAACTTCTGGGACACCTACCGGATCCAGGACACCCGGATGATCGGCTGGTGGGTGCCTGGTTCGCCGGTGCGCACAGGCCGGCCCGATGTGCTCGCGACGGTCTACCAGGGGGAGGGGCGCAGCATCGTGGCCGTGGCGAGTTGGGCGTCCGATACCGCGCGGGTTCGCCTCGCGGTCGACTGGACCCGCCTCGGCCTCGACCCGGCCACCGCGCGTATCGTCGCGCCCGAGGTGCCTGGCTACCAGCCCGCCGCTGCGTTCGGGCCCTATGATCCCATCCCGGTTGCGCCGGGACGGGGGTGGCTGCTCCTTTTCGAGTCGGTCCCGGCGAAGCCGGGATCCTGACCACACTCTGACTGCGAGGATCGATCCATGACGACCATGCGTGAACGCCTGCGCGAGATGCTGGAAAAGCTCGAGCAGGAACGCGACGAACTGAAGGTGCGTGCGCACCTTGGCAAGGCCGAGGCGAAGGAGGAGTGGGAGAAGATGGAGGGACGGATCGCCGAATTGCGTAGCCGCCTCGACAAGGCGGGCGACGAAGCCGGCGACGTGATGGAGGATGTCGGCGCCGCCGCGAAACTGCTCGGTGAGGAAATCCGCGAGGGCTTTGCACGCATCAGAAAGTCCCTGTGAAGGCAGGGCAGCGGGCGTCCGCCGATCCGCACCGGCTCGAACATCGGGTGCGGATCGCTGCGCCGCGGGATCGGGTCTGGCGGCTGGTGGAGGAGCCGGAGGCCCTGATGCAGTGGGTCCACGGCCTCCGGAGTGTGACGGCAGCGGGGGGTGGGCCGGGCGGGTTCGCCCTTGGCGCCACCTTCGTTCAGCGGGTGAAGATCGGTCTCGTCCCGTCGGCATGCAAAGGCGAGGTAACGGCGTTCGAGGCCCCGTCCCGGCTGGCGGTGGTGGTGCACCACTCGCTGTTTCAGCTTGATATCGGGTATGACTTCGCCGCCGACGGTGGCCGCGCCACCAAGGTGGTCTGCCAGGCGTCGGTGCACGGCCTGGCGCTCGGCACGGTGATTCCGCGGCGGAAGGTGGAGGCGGTCACCTCGGAACTGCTCGAGGAGCATCTCTCCGCGCTGAGGGCGCTGGCCGAGCGCGGGTGAATCCGTTAGAATCCGGAATCTATCTTCCACATGGGGAACGCTATGCCAGTCACGACCTTTGGGCCGATCGTTGTGGCCGTCGCCGTCTGGTGCTTCGGATTGCTGCTGTTCAGGGGGATGGTGTTCGAGTGGCATCGCCGAGAGGCTGAGAGCCGCGAGCCCACTCGCTAAGCCCCGGTCTTCGCCGAAATGAGGTTGTCATGAGAGTGTCCCGAATCGTCCCCGTATTCATCGCGCTGTTCGCCGTCGTGGCGCTTGGCGCCGCCGCCAATAGGCCGGCGCCCGCGAGGTTGGGAGACGCCAGTTCGGTCATCACGGTGTACAAGTCCCCCTCCTGCGGCTGCTGCGGTGCGTGGGTGGACTACCTGCGGGCAAATGGCTTTGAGGTCAAGACCGTCGATCTCGACGATCTCAGCGAGATCAAGACCATGTCGGGTGTGCCCCGGCCGATCCAGACCTGTCACACGGCGGTGGTGGGTGGGTACGTCATCGAGGGCCATGTCCCGGTCGATGCCATCGCCAAAATGCTCAAGGAACAGCCGAACATCGCCGGGATCGGCGTGGCCGGCATGCCGATCGGTTCTCCCGGCATGGAAGTGCCGGGCACTCCCGCGCAGCACTACGACGTGTTGTCGTGGGACAAGACCGGCAAGACGAGCGTGTACGCCAAGAAGTAGTCCCGCCTCGGCGCCGGCGGACAGGCTGGAGCTGTCGGCGCCGCAGGAAACCCCCTCTGTACCGGGCGCGTAGGGCAGGGAGTCCCGTTTTCCACTCCCGTCACCCGAGCGCCTGATGCTTCCTCCCCGGTCCATTCGTCGCAGCCTTCCCATTCTCATCCTGACGCTCACGCTGGCCTCCGCCGGAAGCGCCCAGGCGCAGGGTCAACGGGGCTGTGTCGCTCCCGAATACCGTCAGTTCGATTTCTGGGCTGGTTCATGGTCGGTGACGACCCCCCGGGGGCAGGTGGCGGGGACGAATCGCATTGAGAAGATCCTCGGGGGCTGCGCCCTGCAGGAGCACTGGGCCAGTTCGAACGGTGGAGACGGCACCAGCCTCAACATGTGGAACGCCGCCGACAGCACCTGGCGGCAGGTGTGGATGGATGCCGGCGGCAACCTGCTGGAGCTGAAGGGCAAGTTGGTCGGGAAGGACATGGTCCTTTCCGGGACGCGGCCGACGGCGGGCCATCCGGACCAGGTCACCACGGACCGGGTCACCTGGACGCCGCTCGCCAATGGTACGGTCCGCCAACTCTGGGAGTCGTCCACCGATGGCGGCGCCACGTGGACAACGGCCTTCGACGGTATCTATGCCCGCGAGCCCTGAGCGGCTGCACATCACCAACGGCGATGCCGCCGCCGAGCGCATCCTCGAGGCGGGCGTCGGCGGAAGCCTGCTGCCCTGGCGTGATGTGCTCCACGAAGGGCCGGTGCCTGCCGGCCTCGCGCTGGACGACCTTACGGCTGTCCGCGCGGAGTTCATCGGCGGTGCGGGATGGGACGACCCGGACCAGGTGCTTCCCCGGCTGCGGTGGCGCGACGCGATGCTCGCGGGGTTCCGGGCGTACGCCGAGGTGGTGCTCTGGTTTGAGCATGATCTTTACGACCAGCTGCAACTGTTGCAGGTGCTCGACTGGTTCGGGACAGCCGACCTCGGACCGGTGCGACTCTCGCTGATCAATCCGGGGGAGTTTCTCGGGATGCAGGCGGCGACGCGGATGCGGGACCTATTCGCGGCCCGCCGTGCGGTGACGCCGGAGGTCCTGGCCCTTGCGACCGCCGCCTGGCACGAGTTCCGGGCGACCGACCCGACCGCACTGGCCGGGCGCGCAGGCGCACCGTCGCCGCTCCTTCCCCACCTGGCCCCGGCGCTCACTCGGCTTCTGGAGGAGTATCCCGGCGCTGACGATGGCTTGTCCCGGACCGAACGACAGATCCTCGCGGCGCTCGCCGACGGACCGCTGTCGTTCGGAAAGCTCTTCCGGGCCGCCCATCTCGACCGGGAGGAAGCCGAGTTCCTCGGCGACCTGGTCTTCAAGTGGCAGGTTGCCCGGCTTGCCGACGCCACGGTTCCTCCCCTTCGCTACTGCGATCCGGACAGGCGTGAGATCGAACTCACGCTGGCCGGTGCGGACGCGCTGGCGGGACGGTTTGACCACGTGGAGGTCAACGGCGTGGATCGTTGGATTGGGGGCGTGCACCTGGAGGGGCGGAGCGTGGACTGGCGGTGGTCGCCAGCCCAGGGCAGGCTCTGTTCGGTGTGGCCCGGTTGATCTTGCGCTTCTCGGACTCGATTCCCATACTTGAACTCATGCGCCTCCTCCAAGTTGCCCTGCTGCTCGCAATCCCAGCTCTCCCCGGTCAGCTCAAGGCTCAGGCCGCCCAGACCGTGAGCGACAGGATCGCGCTCCCTGAGGTCAAGCGAGCGGGGAAGTGGGCGTGCGGGGCACAGGCGTCCGAGGACCCTGACATTGCGGCGTTCGCTGACCGGGTGCGCCAGCAACTTCTCTCCGTGCAGGCATCGCTGCGCTCGGGGCAGAACGAGTACCTGTCGGAATCGTGGCGGTATTTCACGAATGGCGGGTTCTTCAATCCGGATGCCTACTGGGCCGCGACCCAGGTTCCCGTGGCGCGCGAGGCCCTGAGCTCCGGTTGGCCAATTCCTGCCCCGCCCCCGGATTCACTCCGCGTTTCCGGATTCGTTGCCAATGCTGAGGACACCTGGAACGGCCCCACCTTCTACGGGCCGGATCCAGAATATTTTCTCTCCGGCAGTTTCTTTGGACAGGCCTGCTTCCGTACGGTGAACGCCGACCTTTCCCCCGTTCTCGAGTGGAAGTACCCGGCCGTGCCCGAGGGATGGGTGGGCCTGGAGTTTCGGCCTGGTCCTTCGAGTGTGAGGAACGCGATCAGGGGTGTGCTTTGGTTCGACCCGCACACGGCTGATCTTGGCGTTCTCGAGTGGCGGTACGTCAATTTGCCGAGCTGGGCCAGCGGCCTGACAGGTGGAGGCAGGTGGGCCGCCCGCTCCTGGGGTGGGGGCCGGATCGACCTCGCATCCCTGGCAGATGGCGGCCGGTTCGTCCGAGAGTGGATCGTTCGGACGCCCGTTCCTGTAGTGGATCCAAGCCGGTACTCCTCGAGTATTGGACGATACCTGGTTCGCGCTGGGCACGTTACCGAAGTCCGGGATTCTTCGGGGAAGGCCGTGGAGCGTTTTCGGTATCGCTACGTGGACAGCGGGAGCTGAAGACCGCATCGGAACACCTTTGGCACTGCGCTGACGCCCGCGCCTCCACCGGAGCAGCGGCTGAGTGGAACAGCCTTGGCAGGGCTGCGTCACGACAACATTCGAATACCTTCCAATCTTGGTACTCGACCCCTCGCCCCCTCCTGGTCCTCCTCCTGCTCCTGTCCCTCGCAGGCATTCTGAACGCCCAGGGCGTCCGCGGCCGGCTCCTCCAGGCCGGCTCCGGCACGCCAATCGTCGGGGCGCTTGTCGTGCTCGAGGACTCCGCGGGGAAACGGGCAGGCCAGGCGGTCACAGGGGCGGAGGGGCGTTTCGCGGTGCGTGCGCCGGCGGCTGGTCCCTACCTGCTGCGAGTCCTCCGGATCGGGTATTTCCCATACGAGTCTTCCGTCCGCATTGAGTCCGCGGAGTTCCTGGATCGAATCCTGAGCCTGTCCGGGACTCCCGTATCCCTTCCCGAGATCTCGGTGGCCGGCACGTCGATGTGCGGCGAGCTTTCGCGGGGAGACACCCTCTCCTCGGCACTGTGGACACAGGCGGGCATCACGCTGAGCATCACGGCGCAAGCCGTCAAGCAGCGATCCTACCGGTTCCAGACCATCGTGCACAATCGCAATGTCGATCGCTTCGGAAACGTCACGGAACTCGATGAAGCGAAGGACGCGACCGTCACGGCCTGGCCAGTCCGTGCCCCTTCGCCGGAACTCCTTCTCTCCGTCGGGTTCATCGATGACATCGACGGCAGCCCGACCTGGTACGGACCTGACCCGGAGTTTCTCCTTTCTGAGTCCTTCTTCCGCGACCACTGCTTCTGGACTGTACCCCCGGGAACCACCGAGTCCCCCGAGTGGGTAGGCCTCGCGTACGCGCCTGGTGTGAAAGACAAGCGAGCCGATATCGAGGGGACGATCTGGCTTGACCGGAAGTCGGCGCAGCTGCGTCGGCTGAATTTCACCTATACGCGAGTCCCTAGGTGGGCACACAAGAACGACGCCACGGGCGTGCTGACCTTCGCCCCGCTTCCCGACGGCGGCTGGATCGTGCAGCACTGGCTCATGCACGTCCCGCTCCCGAAGGCGACGGGGCGGGGGGAACTCCAGATGTACGGGTGGCGAGAGTCCGAAGGGCACGTGATGGCCGTCCTCGATAGCCGCTGGCGCCCGGTCTATCGCTACGACAAGTGAACCTGCCTTCCCCGAGGGCGCCGGACGGCTAAGTTCCGTCCATGCCACCCCCTGAGTCCCCGACTGACACCGCCTCCACCGTACGCACGCCCGAGGCCCTCCTCGCGCGCTTTCAGCGTGCGTGGGTCGCGCTGGAGACACCGCGAGCATGGCGCCGTGTGATGGTGGCGGTCTCCGGCGGATCCGACTCCCTGGCGCTCCTGCACCTGCTCCACGAGACCCGACACACGCACCGGATGGATCTGGTCGTGGCCCACGTCGACCACGGCATCCACCCGGACAGCGCCGAGGTGGCCCAACGGGTGATGGCGGCCGCCAACGACCTCGGAATCCCGATCGTCGTCGGACGGCTCGGATTGGGCGCGGGGACCTCCGAGACCTCCGCCCGAGTTGCGCGCCATGCCTGGCTCCAGCAGGTCCGCTGCTCGGAGGGCGCGGATGCCATCGTACTGGCGCATCACGCCGATGATCAGGTCGAGACCGTCCTCCTGCGTGTCCTCGCGGGGAGCGGCCTGGCGGGCCTCGCCGGCATGCGACCACGACAGGGCCGACTGCTCCGACCGCTCCTTGAATTCCGGAAGGGCGAGCTTGTCGCCTGGCTCGCATCGAAGGGGATTCCGAGTTGGGAAGACCCGGCCAACCTCGATCCGGTACACGAGCGGTCCTGGATCCGCAGCGCACTGCTCCCGATGCTCTTGGAGCGCGAGCCCGCCGTACCCGAACGGCTCCGCCGCCTTGCCCGCCACGCGGCGGTCGACCGTGCGGCCTGGGAGGCGGCGCTGGACACCCTGCCGGGGTTGGACCCGCAACGCTCGGCCGGGCGGCTTTCCGTTGCTGCCCTCCCGCTGGTCACCTATGATTCCGCCCTTGCCAACACCCTCCTGCGCGCCGCCGCCCGGCGGGTGGGCTGCGTGCTGGGTCCCCGTCGCGCCGAGCGGCTCCTCGCCATGGTACGCGGTGGGCGGAGCGGGGCGACCCTCGAGCTCGGTGGCGAGTGGCGGGCGGAACTCTCGTTCGGCCGGATTTGTTTCCATCAGGTGATGGAGGCCCCGCCCCCGATTCCACTGCGCGGCGCGCAGGGCCGCCGGCAATGGGGCACGTGGAGGGTGTTCTGGCGGCGCGCGCCGGCCCCCTCGACCGTCCAGCGCGACGGCTGGGTCGGTTGGTTCATCGGGGAGGAGGCGACGCTCCGTGCGCCGCTGCCCGGAGACCGCCTCCGGCCGCTTGGTGGCACCGGGCGGCGGGCTGTCGCGCGGTTGCTCCAGGAGGCCCGGATCGAGCGGAGCCGGAGGGGTGGGTGGCCAATCGTGGAACTCGAGGGCAACATCGAGTGGGTCGGGGGTATCTGTCGTGGGGCAGGGGCGCTGCCCGCCGCGGGGGACAACGCACTGATGATCGAGGTGAGCCGTGGGTGATCTGGCACGTCGGAGTGGGGGGCGCACGGCGAAGTCGGTGGTGTTCACCGCCGAGCAGATTGCCGAGCGGGTGGCCTCGCTGGGTCGAGAAATCACCGAGGCCTATCCGGAGGGCGAGCTGCTGCTCCTGGGGCTTCTGAAGGGGAGCTTCATTTTCCTCGCGGATCTTGCCCGTGCGATCGAGCGGCCCCTCCAGGTGGACTTCCTGATCGTCAGTAGCTACGGCGCGGGGACCGTCTCGAGCGGAAACGTCCGCCTCCTCTACGATCCGGCCACGGACCTCGCCGGGAAACATATTGTGGTCGTTGAGGATATAATTGACAGTGGGAGGACGCTGACGCGGCTGGTTGAGCTGTTCCGCGCCCGGCACCCGGCCAGTCTGGCCATCTGCACCTTGCTCGACAAGCAGATCGCCCCGGAGCCTCCCCCGGAACTCCGATTCGTCGGATTCCACGCCCCGCCGGCCTTTCTGGTCGGCTACGGGTTGGATCACGCCGAGGACTGCCGGCATTTACCCTATATCGTAGACCTGGACTGACGAATGGCTGATCGCATACCTCCTCGCCCCACGGGACCCAACTGGGCCGGCATGAGCAAGAACCTCGCGCTCTGGCTGCTGGTGGGTCTGTTGGCGTTGACGCTCTACAACACCATGAGTCGTCAGAAGAACCCGACGCAGGAGTTCTCCTACACGTCGTTTCTGACGCAGCTCGACGCGGGCAACGTCGGGCAGGTGACGGTGGTCGATGGGAAGCGCCTCGAGGGCGAGTTCCGGACACCGGTGCTCCAGGATTCCCGCTCGGCCAAGGGGTTCACGGTGCTGCTCCCGTTCACCAACAGCGAGCAGTTGCAGACGCGGCTGGAGCAGTCGGGTGTGACCATCGAGGCGAAGGAGTCGAAGACCGGGCTCCTCAGCGTGCTCCTCGGGCTGCTCCCGTGGATCCTGATCATCGCCCTGTGGGTGTTCCTCTTCCGCCAGATGCAGTCGGGAGGGAATCGCGCCTTCTCCTTCGGGAAGTCGAAGGCGAAGCTGCTCACCGGCGACACCCCGAAGCTGACATTCGCGGATGTGGCGGGTGCCGACGAGGCGAAGGTCGAGCTGCAGGAGATCATCGAGTTCCTGAAGGATCCGCAGCGGTTCACGCGCCTTGGCGGGCGCCTGCCCAAGGGTGCGCTGCTGGTCGGCCCGCCGGGCACCGGCAAGACGCTGCTCGCCAAGGCCGTGGCCGGTGAGGCGGGGCGGCCGTTCTTCTCGATGTCCGGATCGGACTTCGTGGAGATGTTCGTGGGCGTCGGCGCCAGCCGCGTGCGCGACCTCTTCGAGCAGGGCAAGGCCAACGCCCCCTGCATCATCTTCATCGACGAAATCGACGCGGTTGGTCGGCACCGCGGTGCGGGCCTCGGCGGCGGTCATGACGAGCGGGAGCAGACCCTCAATCAGCTCCTGGTCGAGATGGACGGCTTCGAGTCGAACGACGGCGTGATCCTGATTGCGGCCACCAACCGGCCCGACGTGCTCGACCCGGCGCTGCTGCGTCCCGGTCGCTTCGACCGCCAGATCGTGGTCGACGCGCCCGACGTGCGCGGGCGGGAGGGCATCCTGCGGGTGCACACCCGGAAGATCCCCCTCGCGGCGGACGTCCGCCTCGACATCCTGGCGAAGGGCACGCCCGGGCTCGCCGGTGCGGACCTCGCCAATCTCGTCAACGAGGCGGCGCTGCTGGCGGCCCGGACCAACAAGTCGCTCGTGGCGATGTCGGACTTCGAGGATGCCAAGGACAAGGTGATGCTCGGCGTCGAGCGGCGGAGCCTCGTGCTCTCCGAGGACGAGCGGAAGCTGACGGCGTATCACGAGGCTGGCCATGCCGTCGTCGCGCTGAAGACACCGGGCAGCGACCCGGTCCACAAGGTGACCATCGTGCCGCGCGGTCGGGCGCTGGGCATCACCGCCTCGCTCCCGGAAACCGACCGGCACAGCTACACCAAGGACTGGTTGATCGGGAACCTGGCCATGTTCTTCGGCGGGCGGGTTGCCGAGGAGTTGATCTTCGGCCCCGAGAAGGTGACGACCGGGGCAGGGAACGACATCGAGCGGGCCACTGGCCTTGCCCGGCGGATGGTGACTCAGTTCGGCATGAGCGAGCGGGTGGGCGCCATGTCCATCGGCGAGCGGGAGCAGGAAGTCTTCCTTGGTCGTGATTTCGGCCATCGGCGGGAGGTGTCCGAACGCACCGCCGAGATGGTGGACGATGAGGTCAAGCGGCTGCTCGACGAGGCGTACGCCAAGGCGAACACCATCATCACCGATCACAAGGATCTCCTGGAGCGCATCGCGCAGGCGTTGCTGGACCGGGAGACGATCGACCGTGACGATCTCGACCTGTTGGTGAAGAACGAGGCGTTGCCTCCGCGGGAGGCGCCGCCGGCTCCCTCGGCCCCGCCGGCAGCGGCGGTACCTCCCAAGGCTGCCGCCCCGTCCGCCATTCCCAGCCTGGGCACCCCGCCGGCGGAGCCTGCCGGCGCGTGAAGGTGACTCCGCTCGCCGCGGCCTCGCGGGAGGCGGTGCGGGCGGTACTCCGGGCTGGAGGCTTCGAGGAATGGAAGGCTGATGCGGCCGCTCAGGGAACTGAGCCGGCCGCATTGCATTTGTCGGGGCTCGACGCCGGCACCCGGGAGGCGCTGGTGGCCTACGCGGGGGGCAAACTCGGCCTGGACATCCTGACCACCGACTCGGGAGCCGTCATCAGCGGGAGCCGGGCGCGGTTGCAGGCGCTGGCCCGCCCCTGGGTCGGGCCCCCCGAACTCGCGGAGGTCGCATTCCAGGTCGGTCTCGCGCTCCCGATGGAACTTCCCTCGACCTGGATTACCGCCACCGGCATGATCGACCTCGACCGGCCGGTGATCGTCGGGATCATCAACGTCACCCCCGACAGTTTCAGCGATGGTGGACGGCTCCCGACCGTTGAGGCCGCCGTCGCCCGCGCGGAGGCGCTGCTCGAAGGTGGCGCGACCGTCCTCGATGTCGGTGGCGAGTCGACCCGGCCCGGTCAGCCGGAGCCCGTGCCCGCGGCGGAGGAGATGACGCGGGTCGTGCCCGTGGTGGAGGCGCTGCGGCACCGGTGGCCGGAGTTGCCCCTGTCGGTGGACACCGTGAAGGCGGCCACCGCCCGTGCTGTTCTCGCCGCGGGGGCGTCGGCCATCAACGACGTTTCCGGTTTGCGGCTCGATCCCGAGATGGCGGCGGTCGTGGCGGCCACGGGAGCGGGGATTGTCCTGATGCATTCGCGCGGCGACCTCGCCACGATGGCCTCCTACGACGGCGCAGACTACGGCGGTGATGTGGTCGGCGGGGTCGTCGATGAGTTGCGCCAGGCGGTGGATCGGGCCACGTCCGCGGGTATCGGCGCCGACCGGATTGTCGTGGATCCCGGCTTCGGCTTTTCGAAGACCGTTGAACAGAATATTTTGCTCGCCGACCAGTTGGCGGCATTGCACGCGCTCGGGCGGCCCCTGCTCGTGGGACCGTCCCGCAAACGCTTCCTCGGCGCGGTCACGGCGCGCGACGTCGCCGATCGCGACCGGGCCACCGCCGCCTTCTGCGCACTGACGTACGCGCGGGGCGCCCGCCTCTTTCGCGTCCACGAACCTGCCGCGGTGCGCGATGCGCTCACCGTTGCCCACGCCCTCGGAGCGGCCCACTGACCACCCACGACGACAGCCGGCCACCGTATGTCGCGGCGCTCGCTCTCTTCGCCCTCGTGCTGACCGGCTACGTGCTGACCCTCGCCCCCACCGTAACCTTCTGGGACGCGGGCGAGTTGATCGCCTCCATTCACAACCTCGGCATTCCCCACCCGCCGGGAACGCCGCTCTTCGTCCTCCTCGGGCACGTCTGGGCGGCCATCTTCCCGGTCGGCGAGTACGCGTGGCGGACCAACCTGATGAGCGCCACCTTCAGTGCGGCGGCCGCGGGGTTCTTCTTCCTGGTGGCGCATGAGTCGCTCCGCCTCGGCACGGCGGACCTCGCCCCTGACACTCGGCGGCTCGTGTCCCTCGGCGGCGGCATGGCCGCCGGGCTGTTCGCGGCGTTCAGCTTCACGCAGTGGCAGAATTCCAACGAGACGGAGGTCTACACCGTCGCGACCTTCACCATCGGGCTCATCTGCTGGCTCTGCCTCCGCTGGCGGGCGGCGCGGGGTACCGAGCACTCCCTTCGGCTGATCCTGTTGATTGTCTACCTCGCCGGCATTTCGATGGGGAACCACCTCCTCGCCCTCCTGGTGGGGCCCGCGGTCGTGATGTTCCTCATGGCCACAATTCACGGGACGCCTGCCGCCACCGAACGGGAACGCCGGCAGGAGTGGGCCATGGTCGCGGTCGTGGCCGGGCTCTGGGCGCTGCTGATCGGCACCGGCCTGGGCAGCACCCCGCTGATTGTGCTCGGTGGCGTGTGCTTCGTGGTCGCCGCGGCCTTCGCTGCCATGGCCGGCATGCTGCCGTTCGCGCTGCTCGCGCTCTGCCTCGCCGCCATCGGCGTGACCACCTACCTCTTCCTGTACATCCGCGCCGGCCAGTCCCCAATGCCGAACGAGGCCGATCCCTCCACCTGGGACGCCCTCCTGGCGGTCATCCGGCGCGCGCAGTATCCGGTGCGCACGCCGCTCGACGACCCCACGATTCCCCACGGACCGACGAATCCGGGACGGAGCCTGACGATCATCGGGCTGCAGATCCAGAACTACCTGCAGTACTTCAACTGGCAGTGGGCGCGCGGGCTGGCCAGGTGGGGCGGCGGGGTGGTCAACGGGCAACTGGTCGGCGCGGTGCTGGTCACGGTGCTGGGTCTCCGCGGGCTCTTTGCTCAGCGCCGAGCGGATCGGGCGGGATGGTGGCTCCTCTTCACGCTCTTCCTGGTGACCGGGCTTGGTCTCGTCGCGTACATGAACTTCAAGCCCGGTGCCTCGATCGGCTACAAGCTCTTCCCCAATGGACCCCAGCACGAGGTGCGGGAGCGCGACTACTTCTTCGTGGTGAGCTTCCTGGTGTGGGGCGTCTGGGCGGGCATCGGACTCGCCACCACCGTCAAGGATGGGCTGGCTCGCGTGACCCGACCGGCGCTGCGCGCGGCGGTCCCGCTCCTCTTCCTGCTCGCCTTCTTCCCCGCCGCCGCCAACCTGAGCGCCGCGAGCCGACGGCACGGCGCCGACGCGCGGCTGGCGGCCGACTTTGCCTACGACCTCCTGAATTCCGTGCCGCCGTACGGCGTCCTCTTCACCTACGGTGACAACGACACCTTCCCGCTCTGGTGGGCGCAGGAAGTGGCGGGAATTCGGCAGGACGTGACCGTGGTCTGTCTCGCCTTGGCCAACACGCACTGGTTTGCCCGCCAGCTGCGGGACAATCCGGTCCGGCCGTTCAACGAAGCGGCGGCCCCTGCCATCTGGCAGGGCGGGGATCCCGTGCAGCCGGACTGGCCGACATCGCCGATGACGGACGAAGAGATCGAGGCTGCGTACCCGCGACAGCTCGACCGGCCGGTGACCGTCACCTTCGGGCCCTACCGGCGGACCTATCAGGCCGGGACGGTCTTCTACACTGCCGACTTCGTCACGGCGCGCATCATCCAGCAGAATCTCGGGCGGCGCCCGGTGGCGTGGTCAGTGACGACAGGCCGGAACTTTCTGTCGCTCGATCCCTACCTGGTCCAGAAGGGCCTGGTGCTCGAGCTGCAGACATCGCCCCCAGACTCCCTCGCGATCACGATCGACCGCCAGCGGCTGGCGGGCGCGCTCCTGGACGTGCCCACGACCGAGCGGCTGGTGTGGGAGACCTATCGCTACGGGTCACTCCGTACCCGTCCGACGGGAAACCTGGACGTCACGAGCCGCTCCTTCGCCTCCACCCTGGCGCTTCCCGTGACACAGCTCGCCTATGCCTACCAGCTCGTTGGCGACGAGCCGCAAATGGTCCGGAACCTCGAACTGGCGTTCCAGCTGTCGCCCAACCCCGCGCTGGCCTCCGCCCTCAGCCAGGCGAGGCTGCGTCCGCTCTTGCCCACCACGGATTCCCCGTAGGCGCTCCCTGCAATTCGGCGTCAACTCGTTGTATTTTTCATAGTTATGACATTCCCAGAGCTCCCCGACCGACTCACCTCGGTCCGGGAGCGGATCTCCGCCGCGCAGGCCCGCGCCGGCCTTCGGCATGACGTCACGATCGTCGCGGTCACCAAGACCTTCGGCCCCGAGGCGGTGCGGGCCGCCGTGGCGGCGGGACTGCGGGATGTCGGAGAAAACCGGGTGCAGGAGGCGCTGCCGAAACAGGACGCGCTGGCGGACCTCCCCGTGGACTGGCACCTGATCGGGACGCTCCAGCAGAACAAGGCGCGGCGCGTGGTCGGTCGGTTTGCCCTGATCCATTCTGTCGACCGGCTCGGGCTCGCCCAGGAGATCGACCGCCGCACTGCCGAAGGGACCCGGCAGCCCGTGCTGGTGCAGGTCAACTGCTCCGCCGAATCGCAGAAAGGCGGCGTCGAGCCGGCGGAGCTGCCCGCGTTGCTCGATGCGATGCGGGACTGCAGCCGGGTCGAGGTCCGAGGGCTCATGACGATGGCGGAACTGACGGACGACGCCGGTCGTCAGCGCGCGGCGTTCGGGTTGCTGCGCCGGTTGCGGGATGACGCCGCCACGGGTGGGCACGCGCTGCCGGTGCTCTCGATGGGGATGTCGGGCGACTACGAGACGGCAGTTGAGGAAGGGGCCACGATGGTCAGGTTGGGGACGATCCTGTTCGGGGGACGCCACGCATGACGACAGACGACAGCTTCCAGCTCACGCCGCACGACATCCGGGGCCACGAGTTTCCGCGCGCCTTCCGCGGCTACGACCCGGCGCTCGTCGAGTCGTTCCAGCAGCGGGTGTCGGAGGAGTTCGACCGTGTCCTGCGAGAACGGGCGCAGCTTGAGGAACGCCTGCGCGGGTTCCAGGAGCAGCTCCGCGCCTTCCGCGACCGGGAGCGCGCCATGAATGAGGCGCTCCTTGCCGCCCAGCAGCTCCGGCACGACGCCGAGCAGCAGGCGCGGAAGGACGCCGAGATGATCATCCGCGAGGCGAAGACCGACGCGCTCCGCCAGCTGAACGAGGCACAGGGGGAGGATCGCCTGCTGCGCGAGCGGACCGATATCGGAAAGCGGCAGTTCGCCGCTTTCCTGGCCAACTTCCGCGCGCTCCTCGAGCGCCAGCTCGGCGAGGTGGAGGGGCTGCAGGCCTACGCGCGGACCTCCGCGCAGTCCGAGGCCCCGGCCGAGCCCGTGCTCAAGAAGCAGGCGTAAGCGCCCGCGCGCCGCACTCGCTGATGGCCTTTCCCCTCCTTCCCGATCTCGCCGCCGACCAGCTCGAGCAGCAACTGCTCGACACCTGGAAGGCGGAGGACCTCTTCCGGCAGAGCCTCGCGGCCGGCCGGAGCGGGAAGCCGTTCGTCTTCTTCGAGGGCCCCCCGACGGCCAACGGGCGGCCGGGCATCCATCACGTCTTCTCGCGGACCATCAAGGACCTTGTCTGCCGCTTTCGCGCCATGCAGGGGCGTTCGGTCACCCGGATCGCCGGCTGGGATACCCACGGCCTCCCGGTCGAGATCGAGGTGGAAAAGCAGCTCGGACTGAAGGGGAAGAAGGCCATCGAGGAGTACGGCGTCGAGCGATTCAACGCGCTCTGTCGCAGCAGCGTGTTCACCTACAAGTCCGACTGGGAACAGCTCTCCGATCGCATCGGCTACTGGCTGGACTACGAGCACCCCTACATCACGTTCAGCAACGAGTACGTGGAATCGGTCTGGTCGATTCTCCGCCGGCTGCACGACCGTGCACTGCTGTACCGCGGCCACCGGGTGCTGCCGTACTGCCCCCGCTGCGGGACGGTCCTCTCGAGCCACGAACTGGCGCAGGGCTACGAGGAGGTGCGGGACCGCGCCATCTTCGTGACCTTCCCGCTCGAGGACGACTCGGGCCGGGCCCTGGTGGTCTGGACCACGACGCCGTGGACACTGCCGTCGAACGTGGCGGCGGCGGTCCATCCCGAACTTGAGTACGGCGAGTACGCCGATCCGCGCACCCCGGGCCGACGGCTCGTGATGGCCACGAGCCTCGCGCCGAAGCTCCTGGCTCGGCTCTTCGGGGAGAACGGCGTCACGGAACCGCTCCGGGTGGTCCTCGGCGCGGACCTGGTGGGCCTCCGGTATGTCCGCCCGCTCGACGTCGTCGCGCTCCCCGACGACAAGGCGCACAGCATCGTGGTGCCGGGAGACTTCGTCACGGCCACGGACGGTTCCGGCATCGTGCACATGGCGCCGGCCTTCGGGGCCGACGACCACGCGGCCGGTCAGGCCCACGGCCTGGCCCTCGTCAGGCCGGTGGCGGCCGACGGCACCTTTACCGGCACCACCTGGCCCGAGCTCGAGGGCCTGCTGGTCACCGCCGACGAAACCAACGAACTCATCATCCGTCGGCTCAAGGCCGACGGCCGGCACCTGCTCACCGAGCAGTACATCCACACCTATCCGCATTGCTGGCGGTGCCGCAGCAAGCTCATCTACTACGCCCGCGATTCGTGGTTTGTCCGCACCTCCTCCCTCCGCGACCGGATGCTCGAGCTGAACGCCGGGGTGGCCTGGCATCCGCCGGAAGTCGGTGCCGGCCGGTTCGGGGAGTGGCTGTCGAACAACGTGGACTGGGCGCTCAGTCGCGACCGGTACTGGGGCACCCCCCTGCCGGTGTGGTCATGCGACCTCGATCCGGCCCACGTGACGGTCATCGGGAGTTACGCCGAGCTCGCCGAGCGGTGGGGCAAGCCGCTGCCGGAAGGCTTCGACCCGCACAAGCCGTTCATCGACGACTACACCTGGCCGTGCGACTGCGGCGGCACGATGACCCGGGCCCCGGAGGTCATCGACACCTGGTTCGATTCGGGGTCGATGCCGTACGCCCAGTGGCACTACCCGTTTGAGCACGAGGCCGAGTTCAAGGCGCATTTCCCCGCCGACTTCATCTGCGAAGGCGTGGACCAGACGCGGGGTTGGTTCTACTCCCTGCTGGCCATCTCCGCCGCCGCCTTCGACGCACCGGCGTATCGGAACGTGATCGTCAACGAACTGGTCCTCGACGCCGACGGCCAGAAGATGTCGAAGAGCCGTGGCAACGTCGTGAACCCCTCGGAACTGCTGGCAGAGCACGGCGCCGATGTGCTGCGGCTCTACCTGCTCGTGTCCAGCCAGGTCTGGCTCCCGAAGAAGTTCGATGCCCGCACCATCCCCGAAGTGGCGGGCGGCTTCCTCAACACGCTGCGCAACACCTATCGGTTCTTCGCGCAGTACGCCGCCGACTGGACGCCGGGCGCGCCGCTGGGTCCGCTCCCCGCGTCGCATGCCGATCGCTGGATCCTCAGCCGTCTGTCCGCCGTCGTCGACGAGGTCAACGCCGCGTGGGACGGCTACGATGTCACCGCCGGGACACGCGCCCTCATGGGTTTCGTGGTGGACGACCTCTCGAACTGGTATGTCCGGCTGAATCGTGCCCGGTTCTGGGCGGTGGACGGGGAAGCCGATCCGGAGGCGCTCACCACCCTGCATACCTGTCTGGTCACCGTCTCGCGATTGCTCGCTCCGGCGGCGCCGTTTCTGTCCGACTGGATGCATCGCGGCCTGGTGGGCTCGTCGGTCCACCTGGCCCGGTTCCCGGAGCCCGGCGGGGCCCGGGACGAGGCGCTGGAAACGGCCATGGATGCGGTGCGGCGCCTCGCCTCGCTGGCCCGCGCGGCGCGGGAGGAGATCGGCTCCGGTGTCCGGCAGCCCCTCGCCAGGATGATCGTCGCCGTGCCATCGGCGGTGCAGGGCCCCGTGTTCACCTCCCTCCTCGGCCTCCTCGGCCGGGAGGTCAACGTGAAGACGGTCGAGATCGTCGCCTCCGACGCCGACCTGGTCACCCTCCGCGCCAAGCCGAACTTCCGGTCGCTGGGAAAGCGGTACGGCAAGGAGACGCCCTTGGCCGCCGCCGCGGCCGCCCATCTCGACCCCGGGCAGCTCCGGGCGCTGGAGGGGGGCGGGGGGGCAGTGGTGGAGGTGGACGGGCGGCGATTTGAGTATCTTTCCGAGGATGTGGCGGTGAGCAGGGAGGTGGCCAGCGATCTGGCCGTCCAGAGCGACGGGCCCTTCGTGGCAGCCCTGGATCCCGTGCTGACCGCCGCCCTCCGACAGGAGGGAGTGGCGCGCGAGATGGTCAATCGTATCCAGCGGCTCCGGAAGGACGCTGGGTATGACATCACCACCCGGGTGGCCCTGAGCGTCGATGGCGCCCCCGACCTCCTCGCGGCGGTGGAAGCGTACGCGGACTTCATTCAGGGCGAGACGCTCGCCCGCGCGCTGGCAGTGGGATCACGGGCCGACCGCCCGGACCGCGAGCAGACGGTGACGCTCGACGGGCTTGAGGCGGTCATTGGTATTCAACGACATGGCGATGCGCGGCCCGCTGGCCGGCACACAGACACGGACGAGGCATGAACAAGAAGCAGCTGACGTATTTCGAGAAGCGTCTCATCGAGGAGCGCGCGCGCGTGATGAAGGAACTCGGCCACTACGACGAGTCCTTCAATGCCACGCTGCAGGGCTCCGACGGCGACCTCAGCTCCTATTCGTTTCACATGGCCGACCAGGGCACGGATGCCATGGAGCGCGAAAAGCAGTTCCTGATGGCGTCGAAGGAAGGCCGGTATCTCTGGCACGTCAATCAGGCGCTCGGCCGCCTCTACAACAACCCCGAGAAGTTCGGCACCTGCGAGAGCTGCGGATCGGCCATCAATTTCGAGCGGCTCGACGCATTGCCCCACGCGCGGTTGTGCATCAGCTGCAAGGAAAAGGAAGAGGATGCCAAGCGCCGGTGAGCGGCGGCTGTTCTTCGCCACCGCCCTCGGCGTCCTCCTGCTGGATGCGGCGACCAAGCTCGTGGCCGAAGCGTACCTGCTGCGGACCACCGGCATTCCGGTCCTGGGAGAGTGGTTCCAGCTCACGCTGGTCTACAATCCCGGCGCCGCCTTCGGGCTGCACCTCGGCGCCTACTCCCGCTGGATCTTCCTGGCGCTGGCCCTCGGCGCCGTGGTGCTCCTGACCCGGATGTCAGCCACCGCGGAGCCGGGCGACCGGTTGCGGCAACTCGCGCTCGGCCTGGTGGCCGGCGGCGCCGCCGGCAACCTGATCGATCGGATCCGGAGCGCCCGCGGCGTGGTGGACTTCCTCGATTTCGGTATCGGCAGCTTGCGCTGGCCAACCTTCAACGTCGCGGACATCGCAGTGACCTGCGGTGCGGTGGCGCTCGCCATTTCCCTCTGGCTGGAAGACAGCCGGCAGGCCCGCCACGAAGCTGCGTCGGCCGGCTGAGGCCGGCCCCATGACGGAACCCCAGCGTTTCACCGTCCTCGCCGACGGTACCGAGCGGCTCGACCGCTTCCTCGCCGACCAACTCCAGTATTCCCGCACCCAGGCCGCCCGCCTCGTGGCCGACAAGCGGGTGACCGTCAACGGGAAGGTGGCCCGGGCCTCCCGGCTGCTCATCCGCGGCGACGCCGTGGAGGTGACGCTGCCGGAGGACGAGCCGCCGAGGCAGATCCGACCCGCCGACATCCACCTCGATGTCATCCACGAAGACGAGCACCTCGCGGTCATCGACAAGCCGGCGGGCCTGGTGGTGCATCCCGCCCCCGGACACTGGGACGACACCCTGGTCAACGCTCTCGTGGCGCGGGGCACGACGCTGTCCGGCGGGGCGGCAGGGCGACCCGGGATCGTCCATCGGCTGGACAAGGACACTTCCGGGCTGATGCTGGTGGCCAAGACGGATCTGGCGCATCGTCGGCTGGGACAGATGCTTTCTGCCCGGCGCATCCGCCGGGTATATGCGGCCCTCGCCTGGGGGCATCTCGACGAGAGTCCGACCCGGATCGAGGCCCCGCTTGGCCGGCACCCGGCCGACCGCAAGCGGATGGCCGTGCTGGTCGAGGGGCGCGCCGCCAGGACCGACGCATGGAGCGTGGCCCGGTTCCAGGTGGCTGACCTGCTGCGGCTCGAACTGCACTCCGGGAGGACCCACCAGATCCGCGTGCATCTGGCCCACATCGGTCATCCGGTCATCGGCGACCCGGTGTACGGCGCCGGAGGCAGCCGTCGGATCTCGGGGTCGGCACGGTTGATTGCGGAGGCGGTGGAGCGTGCGGCTGGGCGCCAGGCCCTCCACGCGGCCTCGCTCGCCTTCAAGCATCCGGTGACCGAAGCAGCCCTTGAATTCCGGTCAGAATGGCCGGCCGATTTGCACGAGGCGCTGCGGCTCACGGCGGGGGACTCCATCTCTGTTGCTCCCGATGAGGCTCTTCGCTATCTTCTTTTCTTTAATAGAGATGGCTGACTCTCAGGCGGTGCGCGTCGTCGTTTTTCAGGTGGGCAATCTGGCCTGCGGGATGCTTGCCAGCCGTGCCCGCGAGATTCTGGCGCCCCTTCCGACTACCCGGATTCCAGGCGCCCCCGACACTATTGTCGGTCTGGTCAATATCCGGGGCACGCTCCTTACCGTTGTGGACGGTCACCGGCTGCTTGACCGGGCCCCCTTGCCAGAGCATGAAGGGGCCCTCCTCATCGTCGACGTCGGGACTCGTCGGCTTGGCCTGGCGGTGGGGCGGGTCGATGACTTGTTCGAAATCCCGGCCGACCAGCTGGAAGCGCGCGAAGCGTTGCCCGGCGTGGACGTCCGGCTCGTCAAGGCGGTCGGGCGCCGGGACGGCCACCACTTTGTGGTACTCGATACCGAGGCGCTGCTGGCACCACTGCTCAGCGCTGTCAGCGGCGCGGACCGCTCCTTTTCACGAACCTCTTAGACGCCTGGAGACTGACCTGTGAGCCACTCGGTCCTGGTGTGCGACGATGCCATCTTCATGCGGACGATGATCAGCGACATTCTCACCCAGGCCGGGTTCGAGGTCGTCGGTGAAGCCGAAACCGGGGTGCAGGCGGTGGAGAAGTTCCGCCAGCTGAAGCCCGATCTCGTCACGATGGACATCGTGATGCCTGACATGGGCGGCATCGATGCCGTTCGCGAAATCTGCCGGGAGTCGCCTGACGCCAAGATCCTGATGTGCAGCGCGATGGGGCAGCAGGCCCTCGTCGTCGAGGCCATCCAGGCCGGCGCCAAGGATTTCGTCGTGAAGCCCTTCCAACCTTCCCGGGTGCTCGAGGCGGTACAGCGCGTCCTCGGCTGATGCCATGGACCTGAACAAGTACGCCGCCCTCTTCCTTGCCGAGAGCCGCGAACACCTGACCACCTGCAACCGGCTGCTGCTCGAATGGGAGCGGGAGCCTGGTTCGAGCGACGCGGTCGCGGGGCTGTTCCGGGCCATTCACTCGCTCAAGGGCATGGCGGCCACCATGGGGTACGTGCGGCTGGCCGACCTGGCCCACCGGACGGAAAGTCTGCTGGACGCGATTCGGGGCGGCCGTGCCCCTGGTGGTCCCAGTGTCGTGGACCTCCTGCTCAAGGCGGTCGACGCCCTGGAGCGCGGAGTGGACGAGGCCGCGGCAGGAAGCGACGCCGCCTTTGAGGCGGGGGCACTGCAGGCGGCGCTCGAAGCGGCGTCGGAAGCGGTGCCGGCCAAGAAGGGCAAGGCGGGGAGCCGGAAGGGCAAGAAGGCGGACGCAGCGGAGCCGGCCCCGGATATCGTGGTGCCCGCCCTGACGCCGATCCAGTTGGCCGATCTCCCGGACGATGCCGGACGCGTCGTGCGCGTCGAGATCCGTCCCGATGCCCCGCTGATGGGGGCCCGGGCGCATATCGCGCTCCGTCGGGCGGAGCAACTCGGCAAGGTGACCGGCGTGATGCCGCCCGCCACGGCGTTTGACGCGCAGGGGTTCGACGGGCACTTCACGTTCCGGCTGGACGCGCCGATCGGTGAGTCCCAGATCGTTGCGGCCATCGAAGCGGTCGGCGACATCGCCAGCGTGGCGGTGGACGCCGACACCGTCCAGACGGCCGAGTGGAGAATTCCCACCGCGGCGGCCCCGGCGGCGCCCGCGGCGCCGGCGGCGCGCAGCGGACAGATCCGGGTCGATCGTCGGCGACTCGACGCCCTGATGAGCCAGGTCGGCGAGCTGGTGGTGGCGCGAAACAGGCTGGTCGAACTGGCCCAGCTCGACCCCGGCGGTGAACTCGAGGCGCTCGGCGCCCGGATCAGCCGGTTGGTCTCGGACCTGCAGGCGGAAATCATCGAAGCGCGCATGACGCCGGTATGGCAGGTGTTCGACCGGTTCCCGCGGGCGGTGCGCGACCTGGCCCGCCAGCTCGGCAAGCAGGTGCGATTCGAGATGGAAGGGGAGGGCATCGAGCTCGACCGGGCCATCCTCGACGAACTGGGCGATCCGCTCCTGCATCTCTTGCGGAATGCGGTGGATCATGGACTCGAGTCTCCGGAGGAGCGGCAGGCGCAGGGCAAGCCGGCCGAGGGTCGTCTGGTCCTGTCCGCCGCCCGGGAGCACAGCAGCGTGGCCATCCGGATCCAGGACGACGGGCGCGGCATCGACCGCCGCGCCATCCTGGCCAAGGCCAAGCGCGAAGGGGTGATCGGCGCCGAGGTCGAGACCCTCACGGACGACCTGCTGCTCAAGGTCCTCGGGCGTCCGGGGTTCAGTACCGCACAGCAGGTCAGCAGCGTCTCGGGTCGGGGAGTCGGCATCGACGTGGTCCTGACCCGCGTGCGGGCCCACGGAGGCGCGGTGGAGATCTCGAGTGCCCCTGGCGCCGGCACGACCTTCACGCTGCGGCTCCCGCTGACGCTCGCCATTCTGCGGGTGCTTACCGCGCAGGTCGGCGGTGAACGGTACCTCTTGCCGCTCTCCTACGTGGCGGAGACGGTGGACTTCGATGTCCAGCCGGCCACGGAGGTCAACGGCCGGGAGGCCATCGTGCTGCGGGACCGGGTCATCCCGACCGTACACCTGCGGGCGTTGCTCGGCGTCGCGGGCGGGGACCCTCCGGCGCGGCGGCCGGGACTCGTGCTGGAGGTGGGCGACCGCCGGTCGGCGGTCGTCGTGGACTCGTTGCTGGGACAGCAGGAAGTTGTCGTCGAAGCGTTCGATGCCCCGAAGGGGACGGCACCGCTCTTCAGCGGCGCCACCATCCTCGCGGACGGCACGCCGGCCCTGATTCTGGATGCCGCGGCCCTCGTCTAGGGAGACTCGTATGGAAGACGTGCGCGATCTGAAAGAGCTCCAGTTCGACGCCCTCAAGGAGGTGGCGAACATCGGGGCGGGGCACGCCGCCACGGCGCTTTCCCAGATGACCAACAAGAAGATCATGATCAGCGTGCCCCAGGTGACGGTCACGCCGCTCGAGGAAGTGCCCGAGGTGCTCGGCGATCCCGAGGAGGTCGTGGCCGCCGTGCTGATGCACATGATGGGCGACCTGACCGGGCGGACGCTGCTCCTCTTCCCCGAGCCCTCCGCCCACGCCCTCTGCGATATACTGCTTCGGCGCGCGCCCGGCACCACCACCGAGTTCGGGGTGATGGAGCAGTCGGGCATCAAGGAAGTGGGCAACATCCTGAGCAGCGCCTACCTGAACGCGCTCAGCGACTTCATGGGCATGATGCTGGTGCCCTCCGTGCCCAGCCTGGTGGTGGACCTCAGCGCCGCGGTGCTGACCTCGACCTACCTCAACTTCGGCTCGGAACGCGACTACGTCTTCTGCGTTGAATCCGAGTTCCAGTTCGAGGGCGAGTCGTCCAACCTCAAGGGGCACTTCCTCCTCTTGCCGGACTTGGCGTCGCTGCGGGCCATTTTCGACGCCATCCGCGTCGGCTGATCGATGGGCAGTCCGGCGCTGCCCGAACGGGACCTCGCGGTCCTGCGGTCGTTCGCCCGCCGCATTGACCCGTCCGATGCCGGGGCGCACAACAATCTGGGTGTGCTGTACTACCAGAAGGGCCTCATCCCCGAGGCCGTCGCCGAGTTCTCCCGCGCCCTCGAGCTCGATCCCCGCATGCAGGTGGCGCAGGGCAATCTCGAAATCACCTACCGTGCGAGCGGCTACTACGACAAGCGCGTTGCCGAATTGCGCGAGCGCCTCCGCCGTGAGGCGGGCGATCGCGAGGCCCGGTGGGAACTCGCGCGCGCCTACGCCGCACTGGGGCACACCGACGAAGCCGTGGCGGAGTTCGAGGCGCTGCTCGCCTGGCACCCCGACGACATTCCCGCCCTCCTCCAGCTCGGGCTCGCCGAGAAGGCCCGGGGGCGTGTCGAGGTGGCGGAGGACTGGTTTCGCCAGGCGGCGGAACAGGATCCGGACAGCCCGGTCGCGCTCTTCTACTATGGCGAGGCGCTCTACAATCGCGGGCTGAACGAGTCCGCGCTCGAGACGCTCCGGCAGGCAGTCCACCGCAATCCCGACTACGCCGACGCGCACTACCTGCTCGCCTTCGTCCTCGGGGACATGGGCCTGCACGATGACGCCCGTGCCTCCACGAAGCGGGCGATCGCGCTCAATCCCACCCTGGGTCGCGCCCAGGCCAACCTGACCATCGACAGTCCCGAGGATGGGTCGGTGCCGGGTCGACAGTCGCTCGCCGATTCGATGCGGCCGGCGCTCGCCGAAGGCGGGACGCTGGCGCACTTCAATCTCGGCCTCGCCTTTCGGCAGAAGGGCTACTACCCGGAAGCGTTGCGTGAGTACCGGATGGCGCTCGATCACGGCGAGGATCGCCGCCTCACCCTGCAGGCCATGGCGGAGGTGCACCTCCTCCGGCGGGACCTGACCAGCGCGCTGGAGTTGTACGATGCGCTCGTCGAGGAGCATGCCGACTCGCCCAAGAGCTGGAACGAACGCGGGGTCTGCCTGCACCAGGCCGGCCGGCGCGACGCCGCTCGCGACTCGTACGAGCGGGCCATCTCGCTCGACGCCGATTACGCCCTCGCCTGGAACAACCTCGGGGTCCTGCTGGCACACGACCCGGGCACCGGCGAGGCCGAGGCCGCGTTCCGTGCCGCGATGCAGGTGCGCCGCGACCTGGCGGCGCCGCGCCTGAACCTGGCCCTCCTCCTGTTCCAGTTGCGGCGCTTCCAGCCGGCCCTGGAGACGTATCGCGCCGTACTGGCTGATCATCCCACCAACGCCGCCGCGTGGAACGGCATCGGCCTGGTGCTGATGGAACTGCACCGGTACGCCGATGCCAAGAACGCGTTTGCGCGCGCGGTGGACGCCGCGCCGGACTACGCCTCCGCCCACTACAACCTGAGCTTTACCCTCAGCCAGCTGGGCGATTTCGACGGCGCGTTGCGCGCGACGAAGCGGGCCCTGGAGCTGGAGCCCTACTACATCCAGCAGAAGTTCCAGCTCTCCATCGACCTGCAGTACGAAGACCCGCTGATTGCAATCGTCCCCGAAATCAGCGCCGACGTGACCGCGGCCGACCTGGGCGATTCGTTCGTCTTCGACGCCACCCTCCTCGAGGGAATCTTCGAGGACCTGGCCCCCGCCGTCCCCGCCGCGCCGGCCCCGCCGGCGGCTGAGGAGGCCGCGCTCTCCCTGGCCCGCGACTACATCAGCAAGGGGCTCCTGGAACTGGCCTCCGCGGAACTGACCCGCGCCATCGGGCGCGGCGCCTCCCGGGCGCGCGTCGCGGTGCTGCTGGGTGACATCTTCGGCAAGCGGGGGCTTCACGGCGAGGCGCTCGAGCGATACCGCGAGGCGCGCAGCGCCGATCCCGCAGACGTGAACGCCCTGCTCGGTGAGGTGCGGTCGCTCCTGGCCCTCAACCGGCCGGACGAGGCGGTGGCAGGGGCGGAAGGGCTGGCCCAGTTGGCGCCGAATCACGTCGAGGCGCTGGTCGCCTGTGCCCGCGTGCGCCTCGCCACCGGGGACCCGGTGCGCGCCCTCGACGCGCTCCGCGAAGCCCAGTCGCGCGCGCCGGGCCGGGCCGACCTCCTGCAGCTGCAGGCCGGCGTCTCCCGCCGCCTCGGCGAGCGGGAAGCCGCGCTCGACGCGTACCAGGCGGCCCTGCAACTCGACAGCGGGCTCGTGCAGGTCTGGCTGGAGCTGGGAACACTGGAGGAGGAGCGGGAGAACTGGACCGGCGCCCGGCTCGCCTTCCAGCGCGCGCTCAACCTGCTGCCGACCTACTCCGAGGCGGCGCGGGCCCTCGCCAAGCTGCTCCGGCGGGTCGACACGCCGAAGACCGCGATGGGTCCGCTCATCACGCTGCTCGGCGCCGACCCGTGGGACCTCGAGGCGCTGACCCTCCTCGGCGAATTGCTGCTCGAGGACGGCCGCCCGGACAAGGCGATCGAAGCCTTCGAGCGCGTGTTGCGATTCGATCCGGATGCCGGCGCGGCGCGGCTCGCCTACGGTGCGGCGCTCGTCCGGGTGCGCCGGTACCGGGAGGCCTCCGATCAGTGGGAGGCGGTGGTGCGCGCCGACCCGGGCGGGGCGCTCGCCTCGGCCGCCCGAAACCAGCTCCGCTCGACGCGAGACCTGGTGCACATCTTCACCGCCGCGGCGGAGTAGCCAGTGCCGATCGAAGGACCGCTGAAGGAACTGCAGATCCACGACGTCTTCCAGTTGCTCGACCTGGGACGGAAGACGGGGGTCCTGCGCGTCACCTCGGAACTCCGACAGAACGCCGGCGTGGTGTATTTCGATGCGGGCGGGGTCATCGCCGCGGAAATCCGCAGCAACCCGCACCAGCTCGGCGCCATGCTGGTCCGGACCGGCAAGGTGCACGAGGACGATGTGACCCGGGCCGCGGCCATCCAGCGGACCCGCCCCGGGCACCGCTTCGGGGATATCCTGGTCGAAATGGGCGCGCTGCCGAGGAAGGAACTCGAGCGTCAGATCCGCGCCCAGGTCGAGGAAGTCATTTTCGAGCTGATGAGCTGGTCAGAGGGCTATTTTTCGTTCGAGGACGGCCCCCTCCCCGATGCGCTGGGGGAGGCGACGATCCGCATTCCGACCGAGTCCCTCCTGATGGAGGCGGCGCGGCGCATCGACGAGTGGTCCCGGATCGAGCCGAAGGTCCCGCACCTGGGCGTCATCCCGCACTTCACCGGGTCGCCGGACGATGACGGGGGACAACTGGACCTGCTCCCGTTCGAGTGGGAGGTGCTCGCCGGGATCGACGGCGTCACCGACGTCCGGTCCATGGCGGCCCAACTGGGGCGGTCCGATTTCGATGTGGCCCGGACCCTCTTCGGCCTGGCATCGGCGGGGGTCATCGCCGTCTCCGAGCCGAGCGCCCTCGGCCAGGGTGCCGAGGCCCCGGTGCACGACCTGGCCGTGCTCATCGCGGCAACCGAGGAGGCGCTGCTCCTCGGGGAGGTTGCGCGTGCCCGGTTCACCGCGGAAGAAGCGGTGCTCGCGTTCCCCGAGGATGCCGCCGCCCATCTGCTGCTCGGCCGCGTGCTGCTCCAGGAGGTGCGCTACGATGAGGCGGTGCTGCGGCTGAACCAGGCGCTTCACTGCGAGGCTGACATGCCCGCGGCGCTGCGGCTCGTCGGACTCGCCGAAGCGGGCCGGGCGCAGTTCGGCCCGGCGCTCGAAGCCTGGGCCCGTTGGGAAGCGCTGGAGACTCGGCCCGACAGTGAGCGGGGCCGGGAGGAGACGGTGCGCCGCTGGCGAGCCGCCGTGACAACCCTCAAGGATGCACTGGGAGGACGCCGTGAGCATTGAAGACATTCGCGTCCTGACCGGGCAACTCGCGGCTGATCCCTCGAGCTTGGTCTTCCTTCCGCTCGGCGAGGCGCTGCGCCGGCGTGGCCAGCTGGATGCCGCGGAAAAGGTCGCCATTTCGGGTCTCACCCGGTATCCGGAGCTGGCGGACGCCCATGATCTCCTCGCCCGCATCCTCGGCGACCGGGGTGACCTGGAACGGGCCTTCGACGAGTGGGACATCGCCCTTCGCCTCGACGCCGGCCATGCAGGCGCCCATAAGGGCATCGGCTTCCTGTATTACGTGGCCGGCGAATTGCCCAAGGCACTGGAGCACCTCGAATTGGCATTGGCCGCCGACCCGGGCGCCGAAGGGGTCGCCGCGGCGGTGGCCCGGGTGCGCGAGGCACTGGCGTCGCCGAGTACGGGCGCCGCCGGCCCACCGTCCATCACCCCAGCGGAGGACGCCGCACCGCCTCCGGAAGCCAGCGCCGCCGAGGTCCGCAAGGCGGTGTTCGAGGGGCTGGAGGGGGCGCAGGATGGCCTGCTGCTCCTCGATGCCCAGGGGCTGCGGGTCGGCGGCGGACTCTCGTCGCCCGACGGCACGCCGGTCGGCGATGCGGTGGCGGCCCATCTCGCTGGCGTCTTCCGGGACGCCGAGCGCGCTGCCCGGCTCTCGCTCGGCGCGTGGAGCAGTGTCGCGGCCGAAACGTCGGACGCGAACCTCTTCCTCTGTGCGCCGACGCCAGAGTCGCTCCTCCTGCTCGTGCGCGACAGCAGCGTGCCCATTGGCCGGCTGGCGCTGCAGGCCGAACGGGCGTCCGAGGCGGCTCGTCGGTGGCTGGAGGGTGCCACATGAACGTCGACATCGTCAGTGCCCTCGAGTCGATCACCCGGGTGCGGGGCGTCCGCGGTGCCATGATCGTCTCGTCCGAGGAAGGACTGGTCGTTGCGGAATCCTCCATGGAGGGCATCGACGGCGCGGCCGTGGCTGCCCTGACCGCCGGGGTTCTGGCACGACTGACACGTGCCACCGAGGCCGCCGGGCGCACAGCCCCGGCGTTCGTGCACCTCCGAGCCGAGAGCGGCGGGCTGATGGCAGTCCCCGCCCAGGGAGACCTGTTGGTGGTGGCGGTGACGGACCCCGAGGTGAACGTCGGCCTGGTCCGGCTGGAGATGCGGCGGGCCGCGGAGAACGTCGCCTGATGCGTGTCATCGAGCCATGGGTGGCCGAGCCGCTGCAGCGCTTCCTCGCCGAGTCGGCCGCCCGTGTGGTGCTGCTGACGACGTCGTCGGGGCAGGTCGTGGCGCAGCACGGCTTCACCCGCGCGCTCGATGTGATGTCCGCTTCGGCGCTGGGTGCGGCGATCATGGCGAGCACCGAGGAACTCGGGCGGCTGACCGCCTCGGGTGCCTCCCGGTCGCTCAGTCACCAGGGACCGTCCCGGGGGCTCTTCCTGTCCGGCTTCGACCTGCCGCAGGGCCGGTGGATCGGGCTGGTGGTGTACGACCACGACAGTTCGCTGGGTTTGGTGCGGCTCTTCTTCGACCGGATGGTGGAGGAATTGCGCGCGCTCGCGCCGGTGGAAACGCCCGCGCGCGAGGTGCTCGCCGCGGATTTCGAGAATGAACTCAACGCGAGCCTGCGCTCGCTGTTCGGACGGTAACGGATGTCGCTCGTCAATTTCACGACGCGGGAAATCACCTGCAAGATCGTCTACTACGGGCCGGGACGGTCGGGCAAGACGACCAACCTGCAGTACATCTATGGGCGGGTACCGGAGGGGCGGCGCGGCCGGATGGTGTCCCTCGCGACCCAGTCCGACCGGACCCTCTTCTTCGATTTCCTTCCGATCGACCTCGGCAGCATCAGCGGGTTCACCACCAGGTTCCAGTTGTACACCGTTCCCGGGCAGGTCTACTACAACGCGACCCGCAAGCTGGTGCTGCAGGGTGCTGACGGCGTGGTGTTTGTCGGCGACAGCCAGGCGCGGCGGTACGACGACAACGTCGAGAGCCTCCAGAACCTGCAGGAAAACCTCCTGGCGCAGGGCGTGGACATCCGGCAGTTGCCCGTGGTCTTCCAGTACAACAAGCAGGACCTTCCCCGCGACCTGATCCTCAGCCCCGACGAGCTCGACGACGCCCTCAACTTCCGCGGCGTCCGCAGCTTCGGGGCCGACTGCCTGCACGGACACGGGGTGTTCGAGACGCTGAAGGGAATCTCCGAGCTGGTGCTCCAGCGCCTGGCGGCGGGGAACACGGCCGCATGACCACCCAGCTGAGCCCCCAGCTGCGCTTCGACGGCTTCGTCGTGGGCGCCGCGAACCGCCTCGCGGCCACGGCGGCCCGCGCCGTCGCGGAATCACCAGGCACCGGCTACAACCCCCTCTTCATCTACGCCCGCCCCGGCCTCGGGAAGACCCACCTCCTGATGGCGATCGGGCACGCAGCCCAGGCCATCAACCCCGCGTTGAGCGTGGAGTACGTGACGCTGGACGACTTCGTCGAGGCCTTCCACACGGCGGTCGGCGCGGGGCAGGGCGACGCCTACCGCCGTCGCTTTGCCGATGCGGACATCCTGCTTCTCGATGACGTGCAGTTCGTCGCGCATCGCCGCGAGACGCAGGCGGAGCTGCTCCGCCTCGTCGACCAGATGCAGGCCACCGGCCGGCAGATCGTCCTGACCAGCGACCGTCCCCCCGCGGACATCGAGGCGTTCGACGAGCGGTTGCTCCGTCGGGTGGCGGGCGGGCTGGTGATCGATATCGCGGCGCCCGACTATGAGACCCGTGTGGCCATCCTGCGGCGCAAGGCCGAGGAGCGGCAGGTCACCTTCCTGCCTGGCGTCCTCGATGCGGTCGCCTCGCTGGCGCTGGAGAGCGTGCGGGAACTGATCGGCGCGCTCAATCGGCTCGTGGCGTTCCAGTCGGTCGGCAACGCGCCCCTCGACGCCGAACAGGCGCGCCTGGTGCTCGGTGTCCGTGCCACGGCCGGGGACATACCCAGCGTCGTGTCGCACGGCGAGGACAGTTCATCCGGCGACGGCGGCGGCGTGGAAACAGCGGAGGCCATGCAGCCGGCGGACGAGTTTGGCGAATTCCTCAGTGAGGTGGCGGAGACGCTCACCCGGCAGGTCGAGGGGTGGCGGCGCCGCGTCGAGGAAGCGGTCGCCCGATGGGAGGGGCAGGGGTATCAGACGGGGCGACTCAAGGGCCTCCTCGACCGCGGGGTGGACGGCGATCCCGCCGAGGCGCTGGCGGGCTTCGTCGCCGATGTGGAGAAGCTTCAGGCATTGCAGGAGGAGGCCGCCGCCCTCGCGGCCGAACTGGGGAGCGACCCCGTCTTCCGGAATCCCGACGCCATCGCGGAGGCGGAAGCCTTCCTGCTCAAAGCGCGCGAGGGCGGGGCGCCCCCGCCGGCGCCCGAGCCGGTCTGGGTGTTCGACGACCTGGTGGAATCGGAGGGCAATCGCGTGGCGCTCCGTTCGGCGCGCGAGGCGGCCGGCCGCCCCGGCGCCGTGTACAACCCGCTGGTCATCGTCGGCGGCGCCGGCGTCGGCAAGACGCACCTCCTGCACGCCGTGGGCAACCTGCTGCAGGTTGTGCCCGGCGCGACGGTCGCCTGCCTCAGCGCCCAGGATTTCTCGGAGGAACTGATCGAGGCGATCGAGCGGGAGCGGATCATGCCGTGGCGCGCGCGCTACCACCGTGTGAGCGCCTTGTTGCTCGATGACGTGCAGTTGCTTGCCAACCGGGAGCGCACCCAGGAGGAGCTCTACCTCCTTTACAACCACCTGGCGGAGCGGGGAGCCCAGCTCGTCTTCACCGCCTCCACTGTTCCGGCGCAGATCGAAGGGTTCGAGGAGCGGCTCGCCAGCCGGATGGGCGGGGGGCTGGTCGTGGAGTTGCCGGCACCGGAGCGGGAGGTGCGGCAGGCCGTCGTCGAACGACTGCTCGGCGCCCGCTACGAGACTGTCGACGCCGAACTGGCGACCTACCTTGCCGGGCGACCAGCGGAGTCGGTCCGGGCGGTCCAGGCGCTGGTGCAGCGGATTGAGGCGGCCGCCGATGCGCGTCACACCGAGCCCGACGTGGCGTTGGCGCGTGAGGTCCTGGAAGGAGCGGCGCCCCGTGCACCGCGTCCCGCCGCAGGGGTGCGCACCAGCGGGGTCGGGGCGGGCGGATTTCGGAGTCCCGAGAAGGGGGTCTGGGAGTGGCCCGATCTCGGCGAGCGCCTGATCGAGGAGTGGCGCTGATGGCCATCAAGGGCAGTCTCAAGGAAGCCAGCCTCCCCGACGTCATCCAGCTGCTGGCCCTCGGCCGGAAGACCGGCTGTCTCGCCGTGGCCGACCGGCAGAACTTCGGCTACACCTATTTCGACGATGGGCGGATCATCTACGCCTCCATCGTCAACCGGCGTGACCGGCTCGGCGACCTGCTGGTCCGGAACGGGCGAATCACCGACGCCCAGCTCCGCGCCGCGGTGGACATGCAGTCGGGGGACCGGGACCGCAAGATCGGCGAGATCCTCGTCGAGCTCGGCCACATCACGCGCGCGGAGCTGGAGGATCACATCCGGGTCCAGGTCGAGGAAGCGGTCTACTACCTGTTCACCTGGAGCAGCGGAACGTTCAACTTCGAGGCGGGGGTGCGGCCGGAACGGGAGGACTTCCTGGTCTCGATCAACCCCGAATCGTTGCTCCTCGAGGGCGCGCGCCGGGTGGACGAGTGGAGCCTCATCGCCAAGAAGATCCCCACCTTCGACATCGTCTTTGAGGTCGACCAGGCGCGGCTGCAGGCGGCCGGTGTCCGGCTCAGCGACGAGCAGGAGGCGATCCTGACGCTCCTCAACGGGCGCAACGATGTGCAGGACGTCATGGATGCCTCCGGGCTGGTGGAGTTCGAGGTGGGCAAGGCCATCTACGGCCTGCTCTCCGCCGGGTTTGTCCGCCGCGTCGGCACCTCCGCCACCCAGCAGTCGGAGCAGGTCAACGACGCGCGCGTCGAGGAACACCGGAATCTCGGCATCGCCTTCTACAAGACGGGGATGTTCGAGGAGGCGGAGCGCGAGTTTCGGCGGGTCTCCGAACTGCGGCCGACGGAAGGAAACGCGCCATTCTACCTCGGGCTGATCGCGCTCCGGCAGGCGCGCTGGGAGGACGCGGTCGAGGCGTTGCGGAGCGCGATCGAGCTCGGCGGGGCGCGACCGGCGGGGCTGCACAACCTGGCGCTCGCGCTCGAACGGGCGGGCCGGCTGACGGAGGCGGAGGCGGCCGGGGCGGAGGCGGTGGCTCGCGCGCCCGAGGATGCCCGCCCGATGCTCCTCTGGGGAGTGATTGCCCTGAAGCGCGAGGATCCGGAGGTGTCGGAGGGACGGTTGGCCAAGGCGCGGGAGCTGCTCGGGGATCGACCGGTACCCCCGCTCTGGTTCTGGGCCGCCGCGCTCGCCGCGGGCTCCGCGGGCGACATGACACGCGCCGTGACCCTCGCGAGGGAAGGGGTCAAGGCATGGCCCCAGCACCCGGTGTTGCGGAACAACCTGGCGATGCTGCTCGAGACGACCGGTGATCTGGTTGAGGCGGAGCGCCTGCTCCGCGCGGCGCTCGCCGACGAGCCGAGCCTCCCGCAATTGTCGAAGAACCTGGGCGACCTGCTGTACCGTGCCGGCCGGTACGACGACGCCCAGGCGGCCTTCGACCGCGCGGCCAAGCTGTCGCCCGACCTGGGTGACGATCTCTACTTCAAGCTCGGCAACCTCGCCTTCCGGCAGCGGGACCGCGACCGCGCGCGCGAGTGCTGGCGCCGGGCCGCCGAACTGAACCCGGGGCACCAGCTGGCGCGGTCGAATCTGGAGATCCTGGACGTGCCGGCATGATCCCGGACGACGAGGCCGGGTTCAGGGCGCTGACGCGCCGGGTGTCACGGGAGGCGGGGCTTACCCTCGACGCCTACAAGGACAAGTGCCTTCGCCGCCGGCTCCTGGTCCGCATGCGGGCCTGCAGCGTGCACACCTATGCGGACTACATGGGTGTGCTCGACCGGACGCCGGAGGAATGGGAAAAGTTGAAGGATGCGCTCACCATCAACGTGACGCGCTTCTACCGGAACGCGGAAACATGGGACCGCCTGCGCACGGACCTCCTTCCGGACCTGCTGCAGGCACGAAACGGGCGGTTGGCGGCCTGGAGCGCGGGGTGTTCTTCCGGGGAGGAACCGTACACCATGGCCATGCTGTGCGCGGAGGCGGCCTCGGCAGCCGGGCATCCCTCGTGGACCGAGCGGGTGCGGATCACGGCCACCGACATCGACCGCGCCAGCCTCGAGCGCGCCAAGGCGGGCCTCTACCCGCAGGCGGCGTTTCTCGAGGCACCGGCGTGGATCACGGAGAAGTACTGCACCGCGGCCGGGGAGTGCTGGCAGGTCAGCGACGCGGTGCGCAGGATGGTGACGGTCCGTCGGCTGGATCTGACGCGCGAGGTCATCCCCGCGGCGTCGTACGACCTGATCTTCTGCCGCAACGTGGTCATCTATTTCGATCGTCCGACGCAGGAGCGGCTCTTCGCGCAATTTGCCGAGGCGCTCCATCCAGGCGGCATTCTCGTGCTCGGCAAGGTCGAAACGCTTCTGGGTGTCGCCCGGGAGCGGTTGACCCTGGTCGACGCCCGTGAGCGAATCTTCCGGAGGGCGGCATGAGCGCGGGCGAAATTCTGATCCACGTCGCGGAGTACAAGACGGGCGGCAGTGGCGACGTCCTCCTGACCGTGGGGCTGGGGAGTTGTGTCGCGGTGATGCTCCACGACGCCAAGGCGAAGGTCGGCGGCATGGCCCATATCCTTCTGCCTTCGCCCACGGCCAGCCGGCGGGACCAGAACCCGGGCAAGTTTCCGCAGACCGCGATTCCGCTCCTGCTCCAGGAGATGGTGGGGCGCGGGGCGCGGGCCGGGCACATCACCGCCCGGATCGCCGGCGGGGCGTCGATGTTCGCCAACCTGCAGCCGTCGGGGACGATTCAGATGGGCGAGCGCAACGTTGTGGCGGTGCGGACGGCGCTGACCCATCACGGAATTCCCCTGGTCGGCAGCGAAGTGGGCGGTGACTTCGGCCGGACGGTCCGGCTCTTCGTGGACGACGGGAGGATCGAGGTGTCCACCGTGCGCATGGGCGTGACACATCTCTAGCCTGCCGACGGTGCTCGTGGCGGACGACAGCGCCCTGATCCGTCGCCTCCTCACGGAGATCATCGACGGGTCGGGGGAGTTCCGTGTCGTGACCACGGCGCGCAACGGCGTCGATGCGCTCCGCAAAGTGCACGAGTATCAGCCTGATCTGGTGACGATGGATCTCGAGATGCCGGAACTCGACGGGCTCGGTGCCATCGGCTACCTCATGTCCGAGTCTCCGCGGCCGGTGGTGGTCGTCAGCTCGTATGCGGGTCCCGGTACGGCCGGCGCGATCCGCGCCCTCGAGCTGGGCGCGGTGGAACTGGTGGCGAAGGAGGCGGGGCGGGACGAGGCATCGCGCGACCGCTTTGGGGCGCGTGTCCTCGAGGCGCTCCGGGCGGCGCGCGTGGCCGACATCCATCGATTGCCGATGCTCGCCCGGCCCAATCGACCCGAGCTTCCCGCCGGCCTCTTCGCGCTGCCGGGGCGGGCACGCTTCTGCGTGGCCATTGCGGCGTCGACCGGCGGCCCGCGCGCACTCGCGGAGGTGGTTCCCCGGATCAGCCGCGGCCACCATGCGGCGGTCGTGATCGTGCAGCATATGCCGCCCCGCTTCACCCGGAGCCTGGCGGAACGCCTGTCGGGGCAGAGCGAGCTGACGGTCGTCGAGGCGGAACATGGGGCGCCCCTGCTCTCGGACACCGCCTACATCGCACCGGGGGATTATCATATGCGGGTGACGGGGGGAACCGACGGGCTCGCGCTCGCGCTCGACCAGGAGCCGCCGCTCTGGGGCGTGCGTCCCGCGGCCGATCCCCTCTTTCGCTCGGTGGCGCAGATCTTTGCCAATCGGGCCATCGGGGTTGTCCTGACCGGGCTCGGCCGCGATGGCGCGGAGGGGTTGCGCCAGATCCACGACGCCGGCGGGACGGGCATTGCGCAGGACAAGGAAAGTTCGACGATCTTCGGCATGCCCAAGGAAGCGCAGGCGGCCGGCGGCGCCGACCTCGTCCTTCCCGTGTCGGATGTCGGGGCGCGCGTCTCGGCGCTGTTGCTGCGGATGAACGCGGTATGAACGCGACCGGCTCCTGCCAGTACCTGCTCGTCCAGGTCGGCGGCAGGGACATCGGCCTCGATGTGGCCGAGGTGCTCGAAGTGGTGGACCTTGCCGCGACCTTTCCGGTGCCCACTCACGATGCCGCCGTGCGCGGGGTCGTCGCCGTGCGAGAGCGGCTGGTCCCGGTGGTGAACCTCGCGACGGTGCTCTGGGGCGGGGAGTGCCCGGCGACGGTGGGAGCGGTCGGCGTGCTCGCACGCGCCGGGCGGCAGCGGATTTGCCTCGAGGTGGACGGGGCGGAGGCGGTGCTCGCCGAGGAAGTGGTGCCGGTGCCGGCGGGGCAGTCGCTCCCCTGGGCGCTGGGGGTGGCGCGCCGCGACGGCGCGCTGGTACCGATACTTGACCTCAAAGCCCTGGGAGCACGGCTCCTGGGCGGGAAGAGCGGTCCATGACGACCGGCGATGACATTCAGGTGGTGATCTTCCAGGGTGGGACGCAGGAGTTCGCCCTCGAGATCTCCCAGGTGGACCGGATCCTCAGGTACCAGGCGCCCTCTCCGGTGCCGAGCGCACCGGATTTCCTCGAAGGGGTGCTTCCCTACGGCGGGGGGGTGGTGCCGGTGGTCGACCTGCGAAAGCGGCTCGAGTTGCCGGCCACCCAGGTCGAGGAAACCCGCGTGATGATCGTGACCATGGACGGCCAGCGTGTCGGCATGGTGGTCGACGGCGTCCGCGAGGTGCTCCGCGTCGACAGCCGCCGGATCGCGCCGTCCCCGCCAATGGTGCGCGGGCTGGCGGCCAAGTACATCCTCGGCGTGCTGACGCTGGAAGACCGCACCGTGATCCTGCTCCAGGCCGGGCGCCTCTTCAGCAGCGAGGAACGCCTGCAGCTCGAGGCTGCCGCCACGTGACCGAGGCATGGCTCACCGGCCTGCGCGACGAGTACGCCGCGCTCGCGGCCCGGCTCGACACGATGCCGGTCGGTCCCGAGCGACAGGCGGTCAAGCGCGATATCGTGGCGTACTTCAAGCGCGTCGACGGCGCCCTCGGTGAGCTGGGAGCGCTGAAGGAAGAGATTCGCACTCTGGTCGAGCGATACAAGCAGCTTGCGGCGGATGCCGACGGCGTCGCCGCACCCCAGTTTTCCGGGGCGCGCCCGGTGCTGCAGGCGGATCATCTCGGCGCCTCGACCTTCATCGAGAAGGGCTGGAGCCTGATTTCGCTCGGTGATTTTGCCGGGGCAATCCAGGCGCTCGACAAGGCGCTGGCCCTCTCGCCCGAGGACATCCAGGCGCTCTCGCTCCTGGGCTGGGCGCAGATGCTGGCGGAGGAATATGACGAGGCGCTCGGCACCTTCTCCAAGGTCCTGATGCGCGAACCTGCCAACGCGCTGGCCCGGATCAACGTCGGGTATATCTGCCTGAAGAAGGGGATTTTCGGCGAGGCGATCGAGCACCTCTCGCGCGCGATCCGGCTCGACAACGACCGCAAGGCGACGCTCTACGCGCATTTCTACCTCGGGCTGGTGTACCAGGAGCGGGAGATGTACGAGGATGCCGAGGCGTTCTTCCGCAAGGCGCTGACCCTCGGCCCCAACCTGATCGAGGCGTACTACGAACTCGGACGGTCCCTCTGGTTCCTGGAGCGGCAGGACGACGCGCGCCAGGCGTGGACCGAGGGGCACAAGGCCAACAAGTTCAATCCCTGGGGCAAGCGGTGCCGCGAACTGCTCGACGCGGTCGCCGCTGGCGGAGATATCCCGCGACGTACGCCAGCCTGATTCTCGCATTCGCGCTCCTGCTGCAAGGTCAGCCTACGGCGGTCACCGTCGGCCGGGTCACCGCCGTGGCGTGGCCGGGGCAGGAAGCCCTCGCCATCGGGCTCGCGGAGATCGCCGATCAGCCGGGTCCGTGGCCGGGACTTGGTGCCAGGGATCTCGGGGAGATCCGGCTGGTGATCACCCCCGACTCCCAATCGTTTCGGGACTTCACCCGTGGGCGGCTGCCGGGGTGGGGCGCCGGAGCGGCCTTTCCCGGCGGGCGGACCATCGTCTTGCGTGCCGACGCGGGGGACCTGATGGGCACGCTGCGCCACGAGTTGGCGCACCTGGCGTTGCATCAGGCCATCCGGGGCAGGGTGCCGCTCTGGTTCGACGAAGGCTACGCGACGATGGCGAGCGGGCAGTGGGATCTCTTCGACCGGCTCGGGTTGAATCTGGCCGTGGCACGCGGACAGGTCCCGGGATTGCGGGCGCTCGACGGGGAACTGCGCGCCTCCGCCCAGTCCGCCGATGCGGCCTACGCCCTGGCCGCGACGGCCGTGCTGGAGCTGGCCCGGAGAAATCCGACCGGCTCGCTGGAGCCGCTGTTCCAGCAGTTGGCCAACGGCGTCGGGTTTGAGGATGCGGTCATCGCCACGACCGGGTTGACGCTCGACCGGTTCGACGAGGCGTGGCGGAAGAGTGTCCGGACGCGGTTCGGACTGGCCACCTGGATGGTGGGCACGGGGATCTGGCTCGCCATGGCGCTGCTGGTCCTGCTCGGGTACGATGTGCGACGCCGGCGAGACCGCCCCCGTCGCGCGGCACTCGACGCCGGATGGTCCTACCCGCCGGAGGAGCCGATTCCCGGACCGGCGCGCCCGATCGATCCGTCCGTCCAGCCGTCGCCGGAACTGACCTCAAATGAGGCCACTCCGCTTGACCATCACCGCTCACCCGGCTAGCGTTCATCGCTTATGTCTCAATCTTCTAAGCCGACCAAGGTACGTGCTATCCCGCTGGGGCCTCGAAACTTGGCCCTGCTCGGTGCCGGCGCCGTGTCGTTGCTGGCGGGATACTTGCTCCTGTCATCAGGGAGCACCAGTCTCGCGGCCGTGTTGCTGGTCCTGGGATATTGCGTCCTACTCCCATTGGGGATCGCGCTCTAGCTCCGGTCCACGCTGGCAGCCGGGCGAATAGCTCAGCTGGTTAGAGCGCCTGCCTTACACGCAGGATGTCGGGGGTTCGAATCCCTCTTCGCCCATTGGCCGGGAGGCGCATTCTTCCGACCGCATCGTTTCCGCCGTCTGTCCTGAATTCTCTGGAGGCCGCAGGAATGCGCCTGAATCGACTCGCCCCGCTCGCCGCGATTGCCGTCCTGATCGCCCCCACGGCCCAGGCCCAGATTCCTTCCGGCGCCCGGCGCCTCGGTGCCCCCGTGGCCGCCGCGCCCAAGCTGATGGTCGCGACGCCATTTGCGTTCGTGGAAGGGGACTCCGCGCTCGCCGTGGACATCGGCAACGCGATGCGGAAGCGTATGGAGCGGGTTGCCGGCTCGACCTATCGGGTCGTTCCACTTGAGCAGATGCAGTCCGCGCTGGTTCAGTACGGGTATCCGGCCGACGCCATCCTGTCACCGGTCGTCGCCCGCGTCCTCGCGCTCCAGCTGCAGGCCCGTGTCCTCCTGACTTCCGCCCTGAGCAAGAACGAGACGGGTGTCTACGCGGTGACCGCGCGCCTGGCGGGTGTCAACGACGACGCCGGGAACGTCGTGGTCCTCCGGCAGGCGCCGGGACAGTCCAGCAAGGACTTCGGCGAGGCCATTGCCGACGCCTTCTCGCCGGCGGTCAAGTCGGCCGACCAGGCCAAGCAGTGCGTGGATGACCGCGCGACCAAGCCGGACAAGGCCGCCGAGGCGGCGCGGAAGGCCATCGGGATCCTGCCGACCAACGGCCTGGCGCAGTATTGCCTCGCCATGCTGGCCCAGGACCGCAAGGCGCCAGCGTCGGAAGTCATCGCGAGCCTGCGTGAGTCCGTCAAGGGAGACCCGCAGAGCCTGCCCGCCTGGACGGCGCTGGCCAAGGAGTACGAGGCCGAGGGTGACAGCTCCGCCGTCATCGACGCCTTCCAGCGCATGCTTCTCGCGGCGCCGACCAACCAGCCGCTCCGCGAAGCGGCCTTCAAGCTCTTCCTGCAATACGGCCGTCCCGACGCGGCGGTCGACGTCGCCAAGGAAGGCCTCCGGCTTGACCCGTCGAACGCCGACCTCTGGGACCTCCTGAGCAACGCCTATGCGACCGCGGGCGACTACGGTCAGGCCATCGGGGCGCTGGAACATGTGTACACCGAGGCGCCGGACCGGGCTGATTCCACCTACTTCCTGAAGGTCACCGTCTTCGCCGCGGTCCAGCCGGATACCGCCGCGCTGCTCAAGTGGTCGCGGCTTGGCGTGGACAAGTATCCGGACAACGCGACGCTGCTCGGGCAGCTGGTCACCGCCTACAGCCTCGCCGGCCCGACGGACAGCCTGGTGGCGGTTACCAGCCGGCTGATGGCCATCGACCCGACGGCGATCGGTCCGGCCCTCGAGGCTGCCAAGGCGCTCGCCGCGCAGGGCAAGATGGCGGAGGCGCTGATCTTCGCCGACTTCGTCATCCAGAACGGTGACGACCAGTCCAAGGAGGCCGCCGCCGCGGTGCTGACCAACGGTGCGCTGCCGCTGCTGCAGGCGGAATCGAAGAACCTGCCGCTCGCCGCCGATGTCCTGCGGCGTGCCGTCTCCGCCGCGAATCCCACCGGCCCGGTCGCGCCCACCGCCAATTATGTCCTTGGCCTGGCGACCTTCCTCCAGATTCCCGACGTCGACAAGGACGCGGAGTTCAACAAGTCCTGCGACCTGGCGCGGCAGGAGGAGGGGCTCCTCACCGAGGCCAAGACCGCCTTCACGCTCGGCAAGTCGGCCAAGCCCGATGATGTCGCCCGCTATCTCGGCTACGTGACGCAGTACGAGCCGCGCGTCGCCTCGATGATCAAGGCGTACTGCAAGTAAGGGCTTCCACCCGGAGCCGCCTCCGGTTATTATGGTGCGCTGTATCGGGGGCTGTAGCTCAGCTTGGTTAGAGTGCCGCACTGTCACTGCGGAGGTCGCGGGTTCGAGCCCCGTCAGCCCCGCTCCCAGAACACCCGGCACCCCGTTCGCCTTGGCGGACGGGGTGTTCGCTTTGGACGCTCCCTCCCAGGACTGCCGGTGACCGACTTCCACCTTCCCGTCCTGCTCGACGCCGTGCTGGAGCTCGCCTCCGGCGCCCGGCGTGCCGTCGACTGCACCCTCGGGGACGGGGGGCACACGGCAGCCTTGCGCGCGGCAGGCATCGAGGTGCTCGGCATCGACCGCGATCCGGAGGCCATCACGCGCGCGCGTGCCCGGCTTGGCAGTGCGGGCGTCCGATTGCTTTCCGCTCCCTACGCCTCTTCCGAAGCGCTCCAGGCCGTCGCCGACTTCCATCCCGATTTCATCCTCCTTGATCTCGGGGTCTCCTCCCGCCAGCTCGATGACGAGGCCCTTGGCTTCACCTTCCGGCGTGGCGCCGCGCTGGACATGCGCATGTCGCGCACCGGTCCGACGGCGGCCGACCTGTTGAACGAGGAGCCTGCGGAAGCGCTCGCCGGGATCTTCAAGGATTTCGGCGACGAGCCCAGGGCCCGGCGGCTCGCCGCCGAGGTGGTCGAGCGCCGATCCCAGGCGCCCTTTGTGACCAGCGACGATTTCGTCAACGCAATCCGGCGGGTGCTCGGCCCGCGTTCCGGGCCGGGCGATTTTGCGCGTCTCTTCCAGGCGGTCCGGATTGCGGTCAACGACGAACTGCCGGGACTGGCGCGCGCGCTCCCCGCGTTGCGGGACAGCTTGACCCCCGGTGGGCGGCTCGCGGTGATCAGTTATCATTCAGGTGAGGATCGGCTGGTCAAGCACGCCTTTCGCGAATGGGCCACGGTCTGCATCTGCCCCGCGATCCAGCCGATCTGCACCTGCCGCGGCCGTGCACTCGGCACGGTGACACCGCGGAAGTCGATCCTCCCGTCCGCCGAGGAGATCGCCGCCAACCCCCGGGCGCGGAGCGCGAGGCTCCGCGTGTTCCAGGTCGCCGATGACGCTTAAGGGCCGCCACTGGGTCATGCTCTGGCTCCTCCTCTTCCTTTTCGTGGCCACAGTCGTCCAGCTGCGGCAGACGGCGAGCATCCGCATGGCCCGGCGTGTGGCCGACCTGCGGCAGGACCGGGCCAACCTCGAAGCCAGGCAGGCAGACTTTGAGCGCCGCATCCGTGACGCCTCCGGGCGCGCCGTCCTCGGCCGCAAGGCGCTGGTGGACCTCGGGCTGCACTTTCCGAAGGATTCCGAGCAGGCACCCCTCCCGCTCCCACCGCTGACGGGAACCCGCTGATGGCGCGCGTGCGGGCCCGGATCGGGCTGATCCAGGTGGTGCTGGTGGCCAGTTTGCTGGTCGTCGTGGGGCGCGCCGCGCAGGTGCAGCTGGTCAAGGGTGGGGAGTATGCGACGGAGGCGGCGCAGAGCCGGACCGAGCTGCGCACACTCGAGGCACGCCGGGGCACGCTGTACGATCGGGGCGGACTGCCGATGGCGGTGACGCAGGAGTTCTACCGGGTGGGGATCGCTCCGAACGAAGTCGACGAGCGTTCGGCCCTGATCCGCGTCGCCTCGCGGCAGCTCGAGGTACCTGCGGCCACCCTGAAGCGCGATTTTGCCCGCAAACCCTACCTCTATTTCTACGGACCATTCACCGCCACCGATGTGGAACCCCTGCGGGCCTTCAAGGGGGTGCACATTGAGGGTGAATTCCTCAGGTTCTACCCATCACAGCGACTCGCAGGCCGGGTCATCGGGCGGGTGGGGCCGGAGGGTGGGTCTGCCTCGGGGCTGGAGCGGGCGCTGGCGCCGCTGATTACCGGGACGCCCGGAGAACAGGTGGTCCTGAAGGATCGGCGCGGCCGGCGCTACGAGTCGCCGGGGCGGCTCCGCAAGGACCCGGTTCCCGGCAACGATGTCGTCCTGACCATCGACGCCGAGCTGCAGGACATTGCCGAGCAGGCGCTGGCAGAGACGATCGCGCAATTTGACGCGCAGGGGGGTGACGTCATCTTCCTCGATCCGCGCACCGGCGAGATCCTCGCGGTGGCCTCCCAGAAGCATGGCGCGCCCGACCTCATGGCCTTCACCGAACCGTTCGAGCCGGGCTCCACCGCCAAGCTCTTTACGGCCGCGGCCCTCCTCTCCCTTGAGCGGGTGGACAGCAGCGACCGGGTGAACAACGAGGGCGGCCACTGGGAGATGGAGCTCTCCAACGGCCGCACGCGGGAGATCAACGACGAACACGCCAAGCCGGGCATGCTCACCCTGGCACAGGCCATCGAGGTGTCGAGCAACGTGGCCATGGCGAAGCTGTCCGATCGGCTCACGCCAGTCGAGCAATACCAGCAGCTGCGCGACTTCGGGTTCGGGGCGCCCACCGGTGTGGAACTGCCCTCCGAATCCCGCGGGATCGTCTACCGGCCGGAACGGTGGCAGCCGGAGTACGACCGGGTGAGCGTCGCGATGGGGTATTACTTCGAGGTGACCGCGCTGCAGCTGGCGGCCGCGTACGCCGCGATTGCCAATGACGGGATCCTGCTCACCCCCACGCTCATCCGCGAGGTCCGCGCCCCCGACGGCACCGTCCTCTACCGGCACCAGCCCGAGCCGGTTCGCCGCGCGGTCTCGCCGGAGGTCGCCGCGCAGCTGCGCGAGTTCCTTCGGGGCGCCAGCGGGAGCGGCGGCACCGGCAGCAGGGCGCAAGTCGGGAGCTACGGAGTGCTCGGGAAGACGGGGACCGCCCGGCGCATCCGAAACGGCAAGTACGTGAACGAGTACGTGGCCTCGTTCGCGTCAATGTTTCCTGCCGAGGATCCGCAACTGGTCGTCGTGGTCAAGATCGACGGGCCGACCAGCGGGCAGTACTATGGCGGCGAGGTTGCCGCGCCGGTCGTCCGGACGATGCTCGAGCAGGCGCTCGCCTCCAAGCGAGTCTCGTTTGACCGGGCCCGGATGCTCGGCGGTCAGGCGGCGGGCGTGGCGGCAGCCTCGCCGGACCAGTCGCGGGCGACGCAGGTCGCCACCTCGCGCGTCATTGTCCCGTGGCCGACCCCGCCTGATTCGGCGGAGGCGAAGCGGGCGACGGTGCCGGTGGTGACCGGCATGAGCGTCCGCGCGGCCGCCCTCGCGCTCCATCGCCGCGGGTTCGAAGTGTCGGCGGCGGGAGCCGGCACGGTACGAGGATCGAGCCCGGCGGCAGGTGCCTCCGTTCGGGTCGGCACCACTGTCCGCCTGCAGGTGGAGTGACGATGGTCGACTGGAATGAACTGATTGCGGCGCTTCGGCGGGAGGGCGTGCTGGTGCACGCGCCAGCCAACGGCGCGATCCTCACCGGACTCGGCATCGACACCCGGACCATTGCCCCCGGACAGCTCTACTGCGCCGTACGGGGAACCACTGCCGACGGGCACGACTATGCCGCGGAGGCCGTGGCGCGCGGTGCGGTGGCGGTCATGGGCGAGCGTCCGATGGACGCGGGGGTGCCCGAGATCCTGGTGACCGACGGCCGGCGTGCCGCGAGCGCCGTGGCGCGCGCGTGGTATGGTGATCCTGCCGCCGCCATGACGCTCGTCGGCATCACCGGCACCAACGGCAAGACCACGACAACCGGCTTGGTGCGGCACCTCTTCAACGCCGACGGGACGGCCGGCAGCATCGGAACGCTGGGCGCCTTCGACGGGGCGGGGGAGCGGGTGCCGTCGACGGCAGGGAGCCTGACCACCCCCGGGCCGGTGGACCTGCACGCGACCTTCGCCAGGTTCCGCGACCGCGGCGTCACCCACATTGCGATGGAGACCTCCTCGCACAGCCTCGACCAGGGGCGGCTCGACGGCCTCAGCTTTGCCGCAGGCGTCTTCACCAACCTGACCCACGAGCACCTGGACTACCATCGCACGATGGAGGCGTATCTCGCCGCCAAGCTGCGACTCAGCGCGCTGCTCGGACCCGCCGGGTACGAGATCGTCAACGCCGACGATCCGGCATGGTCCGCACTGCCGCCGTTCCCGCGGCGCGTCACTTTCGGTGAATTGCCCGACGCCGAGGTGCGGGCCGAAGAGGTGCAGCTCGAGGCGGGCGGCAGCACCTTCCGGCTCACCGGTCGTTTCGGGCGGGCGGACGTCCGCATTCCGCTGATGGGGTCATTCAACGTTTCCAACGCGCTGGCGGCGGCGGCGACGGCGCTGGCGCTCGACCGGCCGCTCGCCGAGGTTGTCGATCGCCTGGCGGCGGCGCCGCAGGTCCCCGGCAGGATGGAACGGCTCGCCGACGCGCCGATGGTGGTCCTCCGCGATTACGCCCACACGCCTGACGCGATGGCGCGTGTGCTCGCGACGCTCCGGCCCCTCACGCCGGGCCGGTTGATCCTCATCTTCGGCTGCGGGGGCGATCGGGACCGGACGAAGCGCCCCGAGATGGCGCGCATTGCGGTGGAGGGGGCGGATCTGGTGGCGATCACGCCGGACAATCCCCGCACCGAAGATCCCGAGCGGATCATGGACGACATGGAGGCGGGGATGGGTGGCGCGCATCACCTCAGGTTCAACGACCGTGAGGTCGCCATCCACCAGGTCCTTGCGGATGCCGGGGCGGGGGACACCGTGCTGCTGGCCGGCAAGGGCCACGAGACGTATCAGCTCATCGGGAAGACCAAGTACCCCTTCGACGAGCGCAGTATCGTACATGCGGCGCTGGACGGCCGGCGATGATCTGGACGAGCGCCGATGTGCGTCGGGCGCTGGGGTTGCCTCCCGGCGAATCCGGCGGTGCACCCTATACCGCCGTCTCGACCGATACGCGGTCTCTCCCCGCCGGCGCGCTGTTCGTCGCCATCGCCGGCGAGCGATTTGACGGGCACGCTCATCTCGACGAAGCGGCGGCGCGAGGCGCGTTGGGGGCCGTGGTTCGCGCCGGCACGCCACCGGTCCCCGGGCTGGTGCTCTTCGAGGTCGCGGATACTGTGGAGGCGCTCGGATGGCTGGCGCGGGCGCGTCGGCGGACCCTGACGGGACCGGTGGTGGCCGTCGCGGGGAGCAACGGCAAGACCAGCACCAAGGAAATGCTGGCGGTTGCGCTTGGCACCCGGTACAAGGTCCACGCGACCCGGGCCAACCTCAATAACCTCATCGGCGTGCCGCTGACCATTCTCGAGGCGCCCGATGACACCGAGGCGCTGGTCATCGAGGCGGGGGCGAGCGTGCCGGGGGAGGTGCCAAGGTATCGTCAGATCATCGAGCCCACGGTGGCCGTGGTCACCAACGTGGCCGCCGAGCACCTCGAGGGCTTCGGGTCGCTGGAGGTCGTCCTCGCCGAGGAAGTCGCGATGGTCGACGGGGCGCCGCTGGCTGTCGTCGGCACGGAGCCGCCCGAGTTGGCTACGCGCGCGCGCGCCCTGGCCCGGCGGGTGGTGACGGCCGGGCTGGGAGGCGCCGAGTTGCGCCCGGAATCGGTGTCGCTCGACTCGGCTGGCCGGGCCACCGTCGTCACCGACCGGGCGCGGTTTACCCTGCCCCTGCCTGGCCGTCACCTCGCGGCCAACGCGATGCTCGCCTGGGCCGTCGCGATTCACCTTGGGCTCGATCCGCTCGCGGTGGCGAGGGCGCTGGAACGGGTGGAGGTTCCGGGCGGCCGGGGGCAGGTCATGGCGTTCGGCAAGCTGACCATCCTCAACGACTGTTACAACGCCAACCCGCTGTCGTTCCGGGCGGCGATCGCCACGGCCCAGGCGATGCGCGCCGGGCGTCGGCTGGTCTTCGTGGCGGGCACCATGCGCGAACTGGGAAGCGAGGCGTCGTCGTGGCACGAGGCGGTGGCCCGCGACCTGGTCGCCCTCAAACCGGAGCTGCTGGCGGCGGTTGGCGACTTCGTCCCGGCGCTGGAGCCCTTCCGCGGGGAGCTTGGCGACCGCCTCGTGGTAGCCGACGACGTGGCCGCGCTCGGCCACCAGCTGGCCCCGCTTCTCGAGGGCACAGAGCTCGTGGTGCTCAAGGCGTCCCGCGGTGTGGCACTTGAGCGTATTATTCCCCTGCTCACCCCGCGAGCAGCCCACGGATCCTGAGGCGCGATGTTCTACTTCTGGCTGGCCCCGCTCGGCAAGCAGTTCATCCTGTTCAACCTGTTCAACTACATCGCCTTTCGCGCCGCCGGCGCCGGGGTGACGGCGCTGGTGCTGTCGTTCATTGTGGGTCCCGCCGTGATCCGGCGGCTCCGGGCCCACAAGATCGGTCAGATCATCCGGGCCGAGGGCCCGGCGAGCCACCAGGGCAAGCGGGGCACGCCCACCATGGGCGGACTGGTCATCATCTTCGCCACCATTCTGCCGACCCTGCTCTGGGCGCGGGTCGACAACCGGATGGTTGTGGTGGCGATGCTCGCGACGCTGTGGATGGGCGCCATCGGGTTCCTGGACGACTACCTGAAGATCGTGCAGGGGAAGTCGCGCGGGCTCGTGGCCAAATGGAAGCTGGCCGGACAGTGCACGTTCGGCCTCGTGCTCGGGCTCTATCTGCTGTTCTTTCCCGTCGTCCCCGTGACCATCATCCCCGCCACCGCCACCACGGTGCCGTTCTTCAAGTACCTCGTGATCAACTTCGCGCCGCTGCTCTTCGTCGGATTCGTGGTGTTTGTCATTACGGCCTGGAGCAACGCCGTCAACCTGACCGACGGCCTCGACGGGCTGGCCACCGGGTTGACCGCCATTGCCGCGGCGACGTTCGCGGCGTTCGCCTATCTCTTCGGCCGGGTGGACTTCACCTCCTACCTCAACCTGATCTACCTGCCGGGCGCCGGGGAACTCGCCGTATTCTGCGCCGCCCTGATGGGCGCGGCGCTCGGGTTTCTCTGGTTCAACGCGCATCCCGCCGAAGTCTTCATGGGTGACACCGGCAGCCTCGCCATCGGCGGCGCGTTCGGAACGGTGGCGATCCTCCTGAAGGCGGAATTTCTCCTGGTGCTGATTGGCGGGGTGTTCGTGGCCGAGGCGGTGTCGGTGACGCTGCAGACGTCCGTGTACAAGTGGTTCAAGCGGACGCGCGGGCGGGAGTACGCCGATGCGCACAAGGTCTTCCGGATGGCGCCGCTGCACCATCACTTCGAGAAGCACAGCTGGGGCGAAACCACGGTGGTCATCCGGTTCTGGATCCTGGGCATCCTCTGTGCGCTGGTGGCGCTGGCCACGCTGAAGGTGCGCTGATGTTCCCGGAGTGGCGCGGCCCCGGGCGCGAAGTGGCCGTGATCGGGCTCGGCAAGAGTGGCGGTGCCGCGGCCAGGCTCCTGCGGCATCATGGAATTGCGGTCTATGCGTCGGACGGGGGGAGCGGGCCAACCCTCGACAGTCAGGCGGCCGTCCTCCGCGCGGCAGGGGTGGAGGTGGAACTCGGCGGCCACGATCTTGAACGGATCGGCCGCGCGGTGGCCGCTGTCGTCTCGCCGGGAGTGCCGCCGGACGCGGCGGCGTTGCGCGTGGCGAGGGAGGCCGGGGTGCCGGTGCTTGCCGAGTCGGAGCTGGGGCTCCGGTGCCTCGCGTCATCGCGGACCCTGGCGATCACCGGCACCAACGGGAAGACGACCACCACCGCCCTCACGGCGCACCTCCTTGTGACGGCCGGCCTCCGGGCGGTGGCGGCAGGCAACATCGGGCAGCCGCTGTCGGCGGTGGCACTTGAGCCCGAACCGCCGGAGTGGATCGCCGCCGAGCTCTCCTCCTTCCAGCTCCACGGCATGCCGAGCCTGGCGCCGACGGCCGGCGTGCTGACCAACCTCTCTCCCGATCACCTCGACCGCTATCCGACGCTGCAGGACTACTACGCCGACAAGGCGCTGCTCTTCCGGAACGCCACGCCCGGCTCGACCTGGATCACGAATGCTGATGATGCGGAGGTGGAGCGGATGGTCGAGGGCGTGCCGGGCCGGCACCAGCAGTTCTCGGTCCGGCGGCCTGCCGACGCCTGGTACGACCGTGAGGCGGGGCAGCTGATGCTGGCCGGCGTCGCGGTCCTGCCACGGAGCGAGCTGATGCTCCTCGGCGATCACAACGTGGCGAACGCGCTGGCGGCCTCGCTGGCGGTCCGGATGGCCGGGGTGCGCCTGGAAGCCGTGGCGGAAGGGCTCCGCTCGTTTCGTGCGCTTCCGCACCGGCTGGAGCCGGTCCGCGAGGTCGGCGGCGTGCTCTGGATCAACGACAGCAAGGCGACAAACATTGCGTCGACGGAGGTGGCGCTCAACGCGCTCGACCGCCCCTACGTGCTGCTGCTCGGCGGGCGCCACAAGGGCGAGTCCTATCAGCGGCTGGCGCCGGTGCTTGCCCCGCGATGCCGCGCCATCGTGGCCTACGGCGAGGCTGCACCGCTGGTGGACGGGGATCTCGGCGGGTCGGTGAAGGTGGTTCGTGCGGGGACGTTTGCCGAGGTGCTGGCCACGGCACGCGGCCTCGCCGAGCCGGGCGACGCGATCCTGCTCTCGCCGGCCTGCTCCAGCTACGACATGTTCCGCAACTATGAAGAGCGCGGCGCCGAGTTCCGGGCGGGGGTGGAGTCGCTGTGAGCGCCCCGGCCGCGCGGCACCCCGGTGAGCTGCGGTGGGAGACCCGCCTCCTGGCGGTGGTCACCGCGACGCTGGTGGTGTTCGGTATCGCCAACGCCTATGGCGCGCTCAGCCTGCAGACGGCGGGCGGCACCGGTGCGGGCTTTGCGATCCGCCAGCTGGTGGGTGCGATGCTGGGCCTGCTGGGGCTGAGCGTGGTTTCCCGGATCGATTACCATCTCTGGCGCCGGTTCGCCTGGCCGTTCTTCTTCGCCACGATCGTGGTGCTGCTGATTGTCCTCCTGCCGGGGACCGAGCGGATTGCCCCCAGGATCAACGGCGCGCGCCGCTGGGTCGATATCGGCCCTCTGAACTTCCAGCCGTCCGAGATTGCCCGCCTTGCCATCATCGTCTGGTGCGCCGCGCTCGCGGCCAAGAAGGGCGTGCAGGTGCGGGACTTCAAGAAGGGCGTGCTCCCGTTCCTGGTCGGGATCGGAGCGATCGCGCTCCTCATTTTTCTCCAGCCAAACCTGACCATGGCAACGCTGGTGACCCTGCTCGGCCTGATTGTCCTCTTCTCGGCAGGCGCCAGAATCGGGCACTTCATCCTGCTCGGGTTCGGCGTGCTGCTGCTCCTCTTCGACAAGATCCAGTCTGCCCAGTATCGGATGGCGCGCTGGACCACCTTCCTCAACCCCGGCGACGCGAAGGATGCGGGGATGCAGATTCACCAGTCCCTCGTCGGCATCGGTTCGGGGCGACTGCTTGGGGTCGGGTTCGGGGAAGGCCAACAGAAGCTCTTCCTGCCGTACGCCTACTCGGACTTCATGTTCAGCACGATCGGGGAGGAGTGGGGGTTTCTGGGCGTCGTGCTGGTAGTGGTCCTCTTCGGCCTCTTCCTCTGGCTCGGCTTTCGAATCGCGCGAAGCGCGCCCGATCCCTTCGGGCAGTTCCTCGCGGTCGGCATCACTGCGATGATTGGCATCACGGCGGTGATGCACATGGCGGTCTCCCTGGCCCTGATGCCGACGACCGGGCTGACCCTTCCCTTCATGTCGTACGGCCGGTCCAGCCTGGTCATCTCACTGGTGAGCACCGGTATCCTGATCAACATCGGGCGCATGCGGGGACGACCCGCACCCAAGCCGGTCGCCGAATGAGCACGGTCCTGATTGCCGGCGGCGGAACGGGCGGACACCTGATGCCGGCCCTCGCGATCGCCGCCGAACTCCGTCGACAGCGGCCCGATCTGGAACCGGTGCTCGTGGGGGCGGAGCGCGGCATCGAGCGTACCCTGCTGCCGACCCGGGATTTCCGGTACGCGCTGCTCCCGGCGGAGCCGCTCTACCGGCGGCAGTGGTGGAAGAACTGGCGCTGGCCGTTCCTGGCGGGGCGGCTCCTCCGCGCCGTCGGCCGGCTTCTCGACAAGGAGCGTCCGCTCGCGGTGCTGGGCACCGGTGGATACGCCTCGGCGCCGGTGGTCTACCTGGCGGCCCGGCGCGGCATCCCGACGGCCATCCAGGAGCAGAACGCGGTCCCCGGCCTCGCCACGAAGCTGGTGAGTCGCCGCGCCCGCCACGTATACCTTGGGGCCCCTGAAGCGGCGCGCCAGTTGGCAAAAGGGAACGCCACCCGGGTCTTCGAGACCGGCAACCCGATCAACCCACCCGATCGTTCACGTAGCGAAGCCGCTCGAGCCCGTTTCGGACTCACGGCCGACCGCCCGGTCGTGCTGGTCACCGGGGGAAGCCAGGGAGCGGTCGCCATCAACGAAGCCACGGCGGGTTGGGTCTCGTCCGGGGGAGCTGCCGGAGTCCAGTTGCTCTGGGCCACGGGAAAGGGCTCGCACGCCCGGTTTGCCGCCGCGCATCGGCCGCCCGGAGTCCAGGTGTTCGACTTTCTCGACCCGATTGCCGATGCGTTCGCCGTGGCGGACCTGGTGGTTGGGAGGGCCGGGATGATGACCTGCGCTGAGATCTGTGCCTGGGGTCTGCCGAGTATCCTCATCCCGCTTCCGACGGCGGCGGCTGACCACCAGACGGGCAACGCGCGGGCGCTGGAGGCATCCGGGGCCGCCATCGTCCTCCTCCAGCGCGACCTGACGCCTGAGTCGCTGGGGGAGGCTGTTTCGGGGCTCATCGGGAACCCGACCCGGATGACCACCATGGCGGGTGCCGCCCAGGCCCGGGGCCGTCCCACAGCCGCCAGCGACATCGTGTCGCATCTTTTGACGCTTCTGGAGTAGCCTCGCTCTTTCGCAACTCTCGATAAGATTTTACATTAGCTCAATTCCAATGGACTTATTCAACCCCTCGGATCCGCGGCCTGTGCACTTCGTCGGCATCGGCGGGGCGGGGATGAGCGCCCTGGCGTTGATCACGCGTCGGCGGGGGGTGCCTGTGACCGGTTGCGACCCGGCTCCGGAAGGCGCTGCCGATGTGGCGGCTCTGGGAGCCAAAATCGCCGACCGACACGATCCTGCCCACGTCGAGGGGGCCCGCGCGGTGGTGTACACCGCGGCGGTCCCTCAGGACCACCCGGAGCTGGTGCGGGCCCGTGAACTCGGGATTCCGGTTGTGCCGCGCAAGGAAGCGCTCGCCGGTCTGGTCGCAGGTGGCACTGTCGTCGGGATTGCGGGGACGCACGGCAAGACGACCACCACGGTGATGACGACCGAGGCACTGGCGGCGGCCGGCCTGGCCCCGACGGGACTGGCAGGCGGACGGGTCGGCCAATGGGGTGGAAACGCCCGGCTCGATGGTAGCTCGCTCTTTGTGGTCGAGGCCGACGAGTACGACAAGGCCTTTCTCGCCCTCCACCCGACGGTGGCGGTCGTAAACAACGTCGAGGCCGACCACCTCGAGTGCTACGGGTCCTTCGACGCGCTCGAGGAGGCGTTCGCCACATTCGCGGCGCGGGCTCGCGTGCGGCTGATCGGCGTCGACGATGCAGGCGCGGCCCGTCTGGCGGCACGGCTCGGGCCGGGGATTCTGAGGTTCGGGGTGGCGGCCGACGCCGAATGTCGCATCTCCGACGTCCGGCAGGAATCATTGCTGACCGTGGCTTCGGTGACGCTGCCGGGGCGGAAGGCCGTGACGCTCCGGTTGCGTGTGCCGGGGCTCCACAACCTCCGGAACGCCACGGCGGCCCTCGGGGTTGTCCATGCGCTCGACGGGCCACTGGAGCCGGCGCTCGAGGCCCTCGCGGAGTTTCCCGGTGTGGGGCGGCGGTTCGAGCGGCTCGGCGATGCGGGCGGCGTGACGCTGGTGGACGACTATGCGCACCACCCGACGGAACTGGCCGCCACGCTTGAGGCTGCGCGCCAGGCGTTTCCAGGTCGACGACTGGTGGCGGTGTTCCAGCCCCACCTCTACAGCCGGACCCAGGCGCACAGCACCGCGATGGGGCAGGCGCTTGCCGGGGCCGACCTGGCGGTGGTTACCGAGATTTATGCCGCGCGGGAGCAGCCAGTGCCCGGCGTGAGCGGTGTGCTGGTGGCCGAGGCGGCCCGGGCTGCAGGCGCAAACGTGCATTTTGCGCCTGACCGGGGGGAGGTCGGCCGGTTGGTGCTGGGACTCCTGGCGCCGGGCGATGTGCTCCTGACCCTCGGGGCGGGCGACATCACCAGGCTCGGGCCCGAGCTGGCAGCCGGGCTGCGGGCCGGATGAGGCGCTGGCTTCGACCGGTGCTCCTGGCCGTCGCTGGTGTCGCGGCCGGCGGGCTCCTCTGGTTTGGCGGCCCGCTCCTCCTGAGGAAGGTCAACTTCTTTCAGGTGCGGAGGGTCGAGCTGGTCGGGGTGAGCGCGGTCAACCCACCGGATCTCGTCGCGGCGCTGAAGATTCCGACCCGGGGCAATCTTTTCGACGATCTCCGCCCGTACCAGCAGCGGGCGCTGGCCTTTCCGGGGATCCGGAGTGCGCAGGTGCATCGGCGCCTCCCGGGGACGCTCGTGGTAGAGGTCACGGAGGCGCGAGCGGTCGCGCTGGCGCCAAAGGACGGGCGCCTCGCCATGATCGGGCGGAACGGGAAGTTCCTGCCGTTCGACCCGGCGGTGTCGGCGCCGGACCTCCCGGTGGTCGACCAGCCCGGCGTGGCGGTTGCCCGGGTGCTCGGGCGCCTGCAGGAACTCGATCCTGAGTTATTTTCGAGGGTGGTCACGGCCTCGCAGGTGAATGGGGACGTGCTGGTGGACTTGGGCGGACACCGACTGTGGTTCCGCCCTGACGTGACAGCGGAGGTTATTCGCGCGGTGATGGCAGCAGAACAGGTACTCGGCCAGCAGGGCCGCGCGTGGGTGGAACTGGACGGCCGATTTGCCGGACAGGTGGTCGTGCGGGGACGGGGACGTCCGGCATGACCGCCTCTCCGCAACGCCTGGTCGCCGCACTCGACCTTGGTTCCACTCGCACCGTCGCCATCGTCGCCGAAGCGACCGGCGACTCCCGGGAGCCGCTGGCCCGAATCCTCGGCGTCGGCATCGAGCGGTCTGCGGGGATGCGTCGGGGCGTCATCCGGGATCTCGAAGAGACGACCCGCGCCATCACCAAGGCCATGGCGGACGCGCAGCGGATGGCTGGCGTCGAGGTCGGTACCGTGTACTGCGGCATCGCCGGCGAACATGTGGCCGGCCGGAGCTCCCACGGGATGGTGTCGGTCACGGGAGATGAGATCCGCACGGGCGACGTGGCGCGCGTCAATGACATGGCCAGCAACGTCTCCTTCGGCCGCGACCACGAACTCCTGCACGCCATTCCGCAGGATTACATCATCGACCAGCAGCCGGGGATCAGCGAGCCCATCGGGATGAGCGGTTCGCGGCTCGAAGCCGAGGTGTACCTGGTCACGGTGCTCTCGAGCGTCTTGCAGAACCTGCGGCGTGCAGTGGAGCGGGCCGGCTTCCATGTGGGAGAGTTCGTGCTCGAACCGCTGGCCGCCTCGCTGGCCGTGCTCACGCCCGACGAACGGGAGCTGGGGTGCGCCATCGTGGAGCTCGGAGGCGGGTCCACCAACGTCTCGATCTTCCAGGGCGGCAAGATTCGCCATACCGCGTCGCTGCTCTGCGCCGGTGGGCATGTGACCGCCGACCTGGTGCACGGCCTGCAGGTGACCCAGCAGGACGCCGAGCGCATCAAGGAGCGGTTCGGCGCCGCCTACGAACCGCTGGTGCCGGAAGACGACGTCATCCAGCTGCCCAGCACGCCGGGTCAGGGGGCGCGGAGCGCGCACCGCCGGGTGCTTGCGCATATAATGCACATGCGGCTGCAGGAAGTGCTGGAATACGCCCTCGACGAGATCACCCGCGCCGGGTACCACCAGCGCCTGCCGGCCGGCGTCATCCTGACCGGCGGCGGCGCGCAGGCCACCGGCATCGTGGAGCTGGGCCGCGAGGTGTTTGCCATGCCGGTGCGGGTCGGCATCCCGCGGCAGGGGCTCACCGGCCTGGCCGACAGCGTGGAATCGCCGCGGATGGTGGTGCCCGCCGGGTTGGCCCTCTATGGCGCACGGCAACTGGCGCTCGGCAGCGGCTTCGGCAGCGGCGGGCGTCGCGGCACCCAGGTTGAGAAGTACCTCGCCCCCGTCAAGCGTTGGCTGCAAGACTTCTTCTGATCAGGTCCTGAGAGGACACACCCATGATCTTCGAGCTCGAAGAAACGGTCACCCAAAGCGCCAAGATGAAGGTCGTCGGCGTCGGCGGCGGCGGTGGCAACGCGGTGAACCGGATGATCGAGGAGCGCCTGCTGGGCGTGGAGTTCATCTCGGTCAACACCGACGCCCAGGCGCTCACGGCCTCGCGGTCGGACATCAAGGTCCAGATCGGCAAGAAGCTGACCCGCGGCCTCGGCGCCGGCGCCCGGCCCGAAATTGGCCGGCAGGCGGTCGAGGAAAACCGGGACGAGATCATCGCCGCGGTGCAGGGCGCCGACCTGGTCTTCGTGACCTGCGGCATGGGCGGCGGTACGGGAACCGGAGCGGCGCCGATCGTGGCCCAGGTGGCGCGGGACATCGGCGCGCTGACCGTGGGCATCGTGACCAAGCCGTTCCTCTTCGAAGGCCGGAAGCGGATGCGGCAGGCCGAGATGGGCATCGCCGAGCTGCGCAACAACGTGGACACGATGATCGTGGTTCCCAACGAGCGGCTCCTCGCGGTGGTCGGGAAAGGCATCCCCTTCCAGGATGCGCTCAAGAAGGCCGACGAGGTGCTGCTCCACGCCACGCAGGGGATCGCCGGGCTGATCACCTCGACCGGCATCATCAACGTCGACTTCGCCGATGTGCGGACGATCATGCAGAACGGTGGGGCGGCGCTGATGGGCACCGGGACCGGGCGGGGTGACAACCGCGCCATGGAAGCGGCCCAGCAGGCTATTTCGAGCCCCCTGCTCGACAACGTCTCGATCACCGGCGCCACCGGCGTACTGATCAACATCACCGGCGGCAACGACCTGACGCTCGGCGAGGCCAGCACCATCAACCAGATCATCCACGACGCCGCCGGCGACGATGCCGAAATCATCTTTGGTGCGCACAACGATCCGGCCATGGAGGGCGAGGTCCGGGTGACGGTCATCGCCACCGGGTTTGACCGGACGATCACGCACGACGTCGGCGGCCGCTCGGCGCCCGGCATCCTGCCGTTCCCGACGCCGCGTCGGACGGCCACGCCTCCTCCGCTCAGCAATCAGACTCCTGCCCCGGCCAGTCGGCCGGAACCGCGCCGGCCCGCCGCCCCGTCCGATGTGCCGGACATGGAAATCCCGACCTTTATCCGGCGGCAGATGGACTGATGAAGGTCGCGCGGTTTCTTGTCGCCTTTGCGATCGTCCTGTTCGGGGCCTGGGCCGCGATCAACCACTCCTGGCCGTGGAAGCGCGTGCTGGTCGCCCCGCCCATCGTGGTGGACAACGCCTGGACCGAGAATACCGACACCCTGCACCGGGGTGAAACGATCTCCGAACTGCTCGCGCGCCAGGGAGTGGTCGGGCTGAACCTGCAGGACGTCGTCGAGCGCTCGAGCTTCGATCCGCGCCGCGCTCGCGCCGGCATGGTCTTCAGCTTCCGGCGTCCCCGCCTGGACTCCTTCCCAAGCGCGTTTTCCGTGCGCACCGGCGCCGAGCAGCGCCTCCAGTTCCTCCGGGCCGACAGCGGCGGCTGGACGACCGAGATCCAGCCGATCGAATGGCGCCCGGAGGTGGTGCGGATCGAAGGGCCGATCGACAACTCGCTGTATGTGGCGCTTGACGACGGGGTCGACGCGCAGCTCCTGGGTCCGGGCGAGCGGGAGCGACTGGCCTGGGACCTCGCGGATGTCTATGCCTGGTCCGTGGACTTCACTCGGGACATCAGGTCGGGGGACCGATTCCAGGTCGTGTTCGAACGTGAGGTGTCCGAGGAGGGGGAAGTACGGTTCGGAAAGATCCTGGCCAGCGACCTCTCCATCAACGGGCGGAACCTCACAGCCTACCGGTTCGAGACGGCGAGCGGCGCGGCGTCCTACTACGACGCCGACGGCCAGTCCCTCCGGCGTGCCTTCCTCCGGGCCCCCCTCCAGTTCCGCCGCATCTCCTCCAGCTTCAACCGCTCCCGCCGGCATCCGATTCTCGGATACGCCCGCCGCCACGAGGGCACAGACTACTCCGCCGCCTACGGTACCCCGGTGCTGGCGGCCGGCGAGGGGACCGTGGTCAAGGCGGGGCGGGCCGGGGGATACGGCAACCTGATCGAGCTGCGCCACGCCAACGGAATCACCACGCGCTACGGGCACCTGAGCGCCATCCTCGTCCGGGTGGGTACCCGGGTCAGCCAGGGACAGGTCATCGGCCGGGTAGGCGCCACTGGTTTGGCGACGGCCTCGCACCTGCACTACGAGTTCCGGGTCAATGGCGTCGCGCGCGACTCCCGTCGGATGGACCTCGGCAATGGCAAGCCGGTGGCTACCGCCGATCGTCCGGCGTTCGACATGGAACGGGACCGGCTGGCGGCCGAGTTGTACCCGGTGCCGGCACCGACGATGGCTCACCTCGGCGACTGATATCCCGCCGCCCTTCCGCGTCGCCCGAATCCTGACGCCGCCTCCCGCGTAGGATTCTCCAGACCGCCATGCTGACACTCCTCCTCATCCCCCTCGCGGCATCGCTCGCGCTGATCGCCTATCGCCGGCTGGAAGCCCGGGGCGAACGGACCTGGATCCCGATGCTCCTCCGGGCAATCGCCTGGGGCGGGCTCGGCGCGTTGCTGGTCAACCCCAGCTGCCCCGGGCCGGTCGATACCCGCCCTCCCCTCGTGCTCCTCGATGCGTCGCTCAGCATGCTCGCCGACTCTGCACACTGGAGCATTGCCGTCGACACGGCGCGCAGCCTTGGCCGGGTCCGCTGGTTCGGCGACGCCCGGCCCTGGACCGATTCGGTCCCCGGCCGCGGGCAGAGCGACCTCGCCCCGTCACTTGCCGCCGCGTCGGCCATCGGACGGCAGACGGTTGTCGTCACCGACGGGGAACTCGACGACCTGGGTGACGCACCCGCGGACCTGCTCGCATCCACCGGGTTCGTCGTGCTCCCGCGGACGCGGGGCCGCGACCTCGCGGTGCGGCAGGTTCGGGCGCCCGCCCGAGCGACGGTCGGCGACACCATCATCGTGAACGTGGAAATTTCCTCCGGTGGGACAACGACGCCCGAGAGCGTCTCGGTGCTCGTGCGGGCGGGGCCGCGAGTCATTGGACGAACGACCGCGATCCTGCCGCCGGACGGCTCCCTGCCGCTGCGTGTCGCGGCCGCGACTCGTGGCGTCGCGGTCGGGACGCAGTTCCTGACCGTGGGCATCGAGGCGGCCGCCGACGCGGAGCCGCGAGACGATGCGCGCCTCGTGGCGGTCGACTTCAGCGGTACGCCGGGCATCGTGCTGCTGGCGAGCCCCGGCGACTGGGACGCACGGTTTCTCTACCGCACACTGCGCGATGTGGCCGACTTGCCCGTGAAAGGGTTCGTCCGGCTCGACGGGGAACGGTGGCGCGATATGGACGGCCTGGCCGTGGTTGGTGCGGCGTCCGTGCGCGCATCCGCCGCCGGCGCGGATCTGCTGATCGTGCGCGGGGAAGCGCCCGCACTGGTTGACATCTCCAGGGCGCGCGGGCTCCTGCGGTGGCCTGAGGCCGAGTCCGGCGCGGGCGAGTGGTATGCGTCGGCCGCACCTGTCTCTCCCGTCGCGTTGGCCTTCCTCGGCGTCCCCGTCGATTCGCTCCCGCCGCTCACGGGTATCAGGACGCTCACCCCCGCCGCGGGGGACTGGGTCGGTCTTATGGTCCAGCTCGGGCGGCGGGGCGCCGTGCGGCCGGTCATGGTCGGGAAACAGCTTGGGAGACGCCGGGAAGTCGTGCTCGGGGCAGATGGCCTCTGGCGATGGGGGTTCCGGGGTGGTCCGAGCGCGGATGTCTATCGTGCGTTGGTCGCCGCCGCCGTGTCCTGGCTGCTGGCAGAACCGGACGCGGGAAGTTCCGAGGCGCGCATCCTTCAGCGGGTCACGGAGCAGGGGATGCCTCTCACCTTCGAGCGGGCAAACGATTCGCTGACGATACTGCCCATCACTTTCGAGCAGCAGGGACGGGAACAGCTTGACACCCTTCGTTTCGGCGGCGACGGGCGCGCGTCGATCTGGCTTTCACCGGGGATCTACCGCTACCGGCTGGGCGGGCCTCGAGGGGGCACCGGCGTCGCCGCCGTGGACAGCTGGTCCCGAGAATGGCTCCCACGGGAGGCGGTCGTCTCCTCTCGCCCCGTCCCTGCGGCTGGGGCGGGTGCCCGGCGTTCCGCGCGGCAGTCGGCATGGCTCTACCTGCTGGTGTTGTTGTCGCTGGCGGGGGAGTGGCTGGCCCGCCGCCGCCTCGGTCTGCGTTGACTCCCGGCGTTAGATTCCGTCCATGAAACGCGACCGTGTCACCGAACAGAAAAAGCTGGGCCTCTGGGGCCGCCTCAAGCGGTTGGCGCTCACCGACGTGGGGCGATGGTCCGGGGCTTCAACGCCGCCGATCTCGAGTCGGTGGAGCGGCTGTTGCTGGAGGCCGACTTTGGCGTTCCCGCCACGATGGACCTCATGGCGGTGCTCGAAAATGGGGTCCGGCGAGGGACCTGGAAGAGCGAGGCCGACCTCAAGGAGGCGCTGGTCGACCGGATTGCGGAGCTGCTCGCCACCGCGGAGGGCTCGGGCGAGATCGCCCGGGCCGCGTCCGGCCCCACGGTCGTGCTTGTCATGGGGGTCAACGGCGTCGGCAAGACGACGACGGTGGCGAAGCTGGCGCATCGCCTCAAGGGGCAGGGACGGAAGGTCCTTTTGGGCGCCGCCGACACCTGGCGGGCCGGGGCCATTGCGCAGCTGGAGGTGTGGGCGGAACGACTCGACGTGCCGTGCGTGTCGGGCGCGCCCGGAGGGGATCCCGCCGCGGTGGCCTTCGACGCCGTCGAGGCGGCGGTAGCCCGCGGTGCCGACACCGTGCTGGTGGACACGGCCGGCCGGCTGCACACGCAGGAAGGGCTGATGGACGAACTGCGCAAGGTGGCACGCGTGGTCGGCCGGCGTGCCCCGGGCGCTCCTCACGAGTCGCTGCTCGTGCTCGACGGCACCGTCGGACAGAATGCGGTGCAGCAGGGCCGGCTCTTTGCCGAGGCCGTGCCGCTGACCGGGCTGATCATCACCAAGCTCGACGGCACCGCCAAGGGCGGGGCGGCGGTCGCGTTGCGACGCGAGTTGGGCGTGCCGATCCGGTTCCTGGGCCGCGGGGAGGGCGTGGCGGACCTTGTCCCCTTCAATCCGCGAGACTTCGCCAGGCACCTCCTTGCCGACGAAGGGTAGCGCCCCCTCCAGCCTCCGGCTCGACACGCCCGTCAAGTTCCTCAAGGGGGTCGGCGAGCGGCGCGCCGACGCCTTTGCGCGACTCGGTGTCGTGACCGCGCAGGATCTTCTCTGGCATCTCCCGCATCGATATCTCGACGCCTCGTCCGTCATTCCGGTGGCCCGCGCCCGGGTTGGGGATGAAGTCGCCTGTATCGGACGCGTCGTGGACAAGGGCGTGGTGCCGACCCGTAAGGGACTCCGGATCTTCCGCGCGGTGCTGCGCGATGCGTCGGGCGTTATCGAATGCGCGTGGCCAGGTCAGGCATTTCTCGATCGGACCATCGAGGTTGGGCAGACGTTGCTGGTCGCCGGTACCGTCCGCTTCTACCACGGCAGGCAGCTCGCTCCCTCCGAATTCCTGATCCTGGCGGATGAGGACGAGGCGATTGCGCCGGAAAGTGGCCGGGTGCTGCCGGTCTACCCCGCCACCGAGGGACTCAGCCACAAGATGATCCGCTCCCTCGTGGACCGGCATCTTGACCACCTCCTCCCGTTGGTGAAAGACGCGCTGCCGGCGTCCATCCGGTCGGAACTTGCCCTCCCCACGCTGGTGGACGCGCTGCGCGACGTACACCGGCCCGCCACCGTGACGGACGCCGAGCGGGGCCGGAGGCGTCTCGCCTTCGATGAGTTGTTTGACTTGCAGCTGATGCTGGTGCGGGCCCGGACGCTCGCCAAGCGCCAGCGCAGCGGCATCGCCTTCGAGGTCAAGCGCGACCTCACGTCGGCGCTGAAGGCGGCGCTTCCCTACGAGCTGACGACCGACCAGAAGCAGGCCATTCGGGAAATCACGACGGACATGACCGCCCCGGAACGGATGCATCGCCTGCTGATGGGCGATGTCGGGACCGGGAAGACCGTCGTGGCGCTCTTTGCCATGCTCCTGGCGGTCGAGAACGACTTCCAGGCGGCGCTGATGGCGCCCACGGAGTTGTTGGCCGAGCAGCATGCGCGGACCCTCACCGAACTCCTGGCCCCGCTCGGCATCGTGCCGGAGCTGCTGCTGGGGAAGATGACGGCGGCCGCGAAGAAGGCGGCAAAGGCCCGGCTGGGGCAGGGTGGCGCGCGCATCGCGGTCGGGACGCACGCGCTGATGCAGGAGAGTGTAGCCTTTCGCCGGCTCGGCCTTGTGGTCATCGACGAACAGCACCGGTTCGGCGTGGAGCAGCGCGCCGCCCTGATCGGGAAGGGATCCTCCCCGGACGTCCTGCTGCTTTCCGCCACGCCGATCCCCCGGTCGCTGGCGCTCACCCTCTATGGCGACCTCGACCAGTCCCAGCTGCGGGAGCGGCCGCCGGGGAGAGGGACGGTCCGGACCACCATCCGCAGCGAACAGCATCGCGAACGGGTCATGGCGTTCATCGAGGCTGAGTGCCGCGCGGGGCGGCAGGCGTATGTCGTCCTGCCGATCATCGACGAATCGGAAAAGGCGGATCTCCGTGCAGCCACCACGATGGCGGAGATGCTCGATGCACGGTGGCCTGACCTCGTGGTCGAGCTCGTGCACGGCCGCCTCAAGGCGGACGAGCGCGACCGGGTCATGCGCCGGTTTCGGGATGGCGCGGTGCAGGTGCTCGTCGCCACCACGGTCATTGAAGTGGGAATCGACGTGCCGAACGCCACCGTCATGGTGATCGAGCACCCGGAGCGGTTCGGGCTGGCGCAGTTGCACCAGCTGCGGGGCCGCATCGGGCGCGGTGCAGGGGACAGCCACTGTATCCTGCTGCCGGGTGGGCGGACGCCGGACCGGTTGAAGGCGTTCGCGGCCACCAATGACGGGTTTGCGATCGCGGAGCTGGATCTCAAGGAGCGGGGGATGGGCGACCTGATCGGCGCGCGCCAGTCTGGCGGCATCGAGGTCCGGCACGCGCGGCTCCCCGAGGATACGGCCCTGCTGCAGCGCGCGCGTGAACTGGCGGGGCAAGTGCTGGCCGCCGACCCGATGCTCCAGCGGACCGTCAACCAGTCGATCCGGGCCCGTGCGCTGGCCCGCTTTCCGAGAGCGACGGAGTTGTTTCGCATCGGGTAGGGGGTGTACAATCCTACCCTCAACGACCCTTACTGCAGCAGAGCCCCATGCCATACGTCAGAATCAACGAACTGGATCGCCACGTCGGTCAGTCTGTCACCGTCCGCGGATGGGTCGCCACGACCCGATCCAGCGGCAAGATCGCCTTCGTGGTGCTCCGCGACGGTTCCGGGTACCTGCAGACGGTCTTCTCGAAGCGCGAGGTCCCGGAGGCCACCTGGCTCCGGCTCTCCGAACTCACCCAGGAAGCCTCGATCGCGGTGACTGGCGAGGTGCGGGCGGATGCGCGCGCGCCCGGTGGCCATGAGCTCACGGCAACCGAGGTGGAGATCCTCGGTACCAGCCCGGATTATCCCATCTCGCCCAAGGAGCATGGGAGCAGCTTCCTCTTCGAACACCGGCACCTCTGGCTGCGCAGCCGTCGCCAGGTGGCCATCGCCAAGGTGCGCAATGAGGTGGTGCAGGGCATCCGGGACTTCTTCTACGACCGCGATTTTGTGCTGGTGGACACGCCGATTCTCACCGGATCGATCGGCGAGGAGGCGGGCAACCTCTTCAGCACCGATTACTTCGACCTGGGCAAAGCGTACCTCGCGCAGACGGGCCAGCTCTACGTCGAGGCGGCGGCCGCCGCACTCGGCAAGGTGTACTGCTTCGGTCCGACCTTCCGGGCGGAGAAGTCGAAGACGCGGCGCCACCTGACCGAGTTCTGGATGGTGGAGCCGGAGGTCGCGTGGAACGACTCCGACGCCAACATGACCCTACAGGAGGAGTTCATCTCCGCCGTGGTGGCGCGCGTGCTGGACCGCCGGAAGGAAGAATTGAAGGAGCTCGAGCGTGACACGGCGCCGCTTGAGCGGGTGACCGGCCCCTTTCCGCGCATCAGCTACACCGATGCCGTGGCAAAGCTGCAGGGGCTCGGCTCCGACATCACGTGGGGGAAGGACCTCGGGGGAGACGACGAGACGCTGCTGGCGAAGGAGTACGACCGGCCTGTATTCGTCTTCAACTACCCCAAAGAGGTCAAGGCCTTCTACATGAAGGAGAACCCCGACGACCCCCGGACGGTGCTGAACAACGACTGCCTGGCCCCCGAGGGGTACGGGGAGATCATCGGCGGTTCACAACGCGAGGATGATCACGATCGGTTGCTGGCCAGGATCCTCGCCCAGGGGCTCGACCCCGAGGCGTATCGCTGGTATCTCGACCTGCGAAAGTACGGGACCTTTGTGCACAGCGGTTTCGGCCTCGGCGTCGAGCGCACCATCGCCTGGATCTGCGGCAACCCGCACATCAGGGAGTCGATCGCGTTCCCGAGGCAGATTCACCGGCTCTACCCCTAGCGCGACTTCACCTCGTCCCAGAGCTCGTCCAGTTTTGTCAGCCCCGCCGAGTGGAGATCGATTCCCCGCTCGGCGGCAAGCCGTTCTACCCCCCGGAAGCGCTCGATGAACTTCCGGTTGGCCCTGTCGAGTGCGACACCGGGTGCCACGCCCGCCTTCCGTGACAGGTTCACCACCGCAAAAAGCAGGTCCCCAATCTCCTCGATCAACTCCGGCGACGCAGCCTGCTCAGCAGTGTGCTCCACATACGGCCCCGCTGCCTCGCTGCCCCGCTGCCCAGCCGCGGGAAGTTGTTCCACAACTTCCGCGATCTCCTCGCGCACCTTTTCCAGCGGCCCCTGTACGTCGTCCCAGTCGAACCCGACGGATGCCGCTCGTTCCTGCAGCCGGAATGCGTGGAGCAGGGGAGGAAGCGTCGGGGGAAGGCCCTCGAGGGTGCCACGGGGGCGCTCCTGCCGCTTCAGCTGCTCCCAGGGCTGCGCGGGGCCCAGATCGAAGAGGTGCGGGTGCCGACGCTGCATCTTGGCGACCAGGTCATCCGCCACCTGCTTGGCGGTAAACTCGCCGAGCTCCTCGGCCAGGACGAGTTGCCAGGCGAGATGAAGGAGAAAGTCCCCCATCTCATCGCGTAACAGCGCCGGGTCACCGGAGCCGATGGCCTGATCGACTTCCAGCACCTCCTCGACCAGGTAGGGCCGCAGCGTCTCCCGGGTTTGCGCACGGTCCCAGGGGCACCGGACACGCAGATCCCTGACCATCTCCATGGCACGTCCAAGCGCTGAATTCTCTTGCATTTATCCTCCGTGAACGGTATCATACCCGCCGTCTCGTGAGCGCGTCAAACCCTATCCCGCCAGCCCGTGCCTGGGCCGATATCGACCTTGGCGCCCTCGTCGCCAACGCCCGGACCGTGCTCTCGGTCTCCGGCTCCCGACTCCTCCCCATGGTCAAGGCCAACGCCTACGGCATCGGCGCCGCAGCGGCGACGCATGCCCTCGAGGCGGTCGACCCATGGGGCTACGGTGTCGTGACCCCGGAGGAAGGGTTGGCGCTTCGCCGGGAGGGGATTCGTCGGCCGATCGTCGTGTTCGGGCCGCTGTCGCCCGAGGGGATGGACCACTGTCTCCGCGGCGACTTGCGCCCGGTCATCGGCGACCTGGAGCAGCTGCGACGCTGGCTGGCCGCAGGCGATCGGCCGTTCCATGTGGAAATCGACACCGGCATGAGCCGGCTCGGATTTTCCTGGAACGATCGTCATCTCCTCGGGGAGGCTGGGTCGCTCCTCGAGAAGGCGTCGGGATGGGAAGGTGTATTCACCCACTTCCATTCGGCCGACACCGACCTGGATTCAGCGGGTGGCCAGTGGGACCGGCTGCAGGCGGTGATTGCGGCGTTCCCGCGGCGCCCGCCGCTGGTTCATGCGGCCAACAGCGCCGCGGCCATGCAGGGACATCGCTTCGCGGGCGATCTGATTCGGCCAGGCATCTTCCTCTACGGTGGCGTGGCCGGGATGGCGTCGCCCGAGGTCGTCGTGCGGTTTCGCGCGCCGGTTGTGTCGAGTCGGCGGGTCGCGGCGGGGGAATCGGTCAGCTACGGTGCGACGTGGCGCGCTGGGTCCGACGTCAATATCGTCACGCTCGGGGCCGGTTACGCGGACGGCCTGCCGCGGTCGCTGAGCGGCGTGGGGAAGGTGGAGCTCGGCGGCATCCTCCGCCCGATCGTCGGGCGGGTGACCATGGACTTCACGATGGTCGATGTGGGCGACGCCGAGGTTCCGGTCGGAGCGGTCGCCACCATCTTCGGCAGCGCCCCGTCGCTCGACGCACAGGCGTCGGCGGCCGGGACGATCAGCTATGCACTGTTGACGGGGCTTGGGCCTCGGGTGATCCGTCGCTATTCGGAGGGAGTATGAACCAGCATTTCATGTCGCTCGTGCTCGGGTTGGCCCAGCAGGCGGAGGGAGCCTTGGCGGGCAACTTGCCGCCCGGTGCGGAAGGGCTGAGCCCGGCCGACGCCCGACAGGTGGGACAGGCGTTGATCGATACGCTCGGCATGCTGCAGGAAAAGACCGCAGGGCAGCTCGAGCCGGACGAGAAGAAGCTGCTCGACGAGGTCGTCACCGCGCTTCGCTTCCGGTTTGTGCAGGGGACTGCCAAACCATGAGCCGGCGGGCAGTGATCATTGTGCTGGACGGTCTGGGGATCGGACCGGCGCACGACACCGCCACCTATGGCGACACCGGGAGCGACACGCTCGGCAACACGCTCCGGAGTGTCGGAGGGCTCTCGCTCCCGAATCTCGAAGCATTCGGGCTCGGCTGCTGCGCTCCGCTGCCCGGGATCGCGGAGGTGACCGCACCGTCGGCTGCGTACGGAACCTGCCAGCCTGCCGGCGCGGGCAAAGACTCGACGACGGGGCACTGGGAACTCTGTGGATTGACGCTTGAGCGGCCCTTCCCGACGTATCCAGATGGATTCCCGGACGAGGTCATCGCGGAGTTCTCGCGCCGCACGGGGCGAGGGGTGCTGGGGAACGTGGCGGCATCGGGGACCGCGATCCTCGATCGGCTGGGTGAGGAGCACCAGCGGACCGGCTCGTGGATCGTCTACACGTCGGCGGACAGCGTCTTCCAGGTGGCGGCGCATGAGCAGGTGGTGCCGCTGGAGGAGTTGTACAAGGCCTGTGCGGAGGCGCGCGACATCCTGCAGCCCCCGCATGGCGTCTCCCGCGTCATCGCGCGGCCCTTCCTCGGGGCGCCCGGCGCCTGGACCCGCACCTCCCACCGGAAGGACATCAGCCTGCCGCCGCCGGGCCCCACGCTGCTCGACCGGCTGGCCGAGCGGCATATTCCGAGGCTCGGCATCGGGAAGGTGGACGATCTCTTCGCGAGCCGGAACATTGCCAGCGTGCACGCGGCCACCAACGCCGAGGGCTACCACCTGATCGGCTCCGCCCTGCAGACGGCCAGGCGGGGGCTCATCTTCGCGAACATTCTCGAGTTCGACCAGTCGTGGGGCCACCGGAACGACGTACCGGGATTCGCCGGCGGGCTCCGGGAACTCGATCGGGCACTGCCGGGACTTCTGGCAGGGGTGCGGGAGGAGGACCTCGTTATCTTTACCGCGGACCACGGGAACGACCCGACCACCCCGTCCACCGACCATTCGCGTGAACGGGTGCCGCTGCTTGTGTATGGTCCCCGGGTGCGGCCGGTCCCGCTCGGTGAACGGTCGACGTTTGCGGACATCGGGCAGACCGTCGCCGAGTTCCTCGGCGCCGCGCCGCTCGAGTCGGGGCGCTCGTTCCTCGGGGAGATCTGGAATGCCTGACGATGTGCTGCTCGAGGCGGCTCGTGCCGTCCAGCTCCATGCCTACGCGCCCTACTCCGGCTTTCGGGTGGGGGCCGCGCTCGAGGGGATGGATGGCCAGGTGTTTGTCGGTTGCAACGTGGAGAGCGCTTCGTTCGGGCTGACCATCTGCGCGGAGCGGTCGGCGCTGGTCGCCGCCGTCGCGGCGGGTCACAGGGCATTCCGCCGGATCGTCGTGATCAGCGACAGCGACCCTCCGGCCTCGCCCTGTGGCGCCTGCCGCCAGATGCTGGCCGAGTTCGGGTTGGACCTCCGTGTGGACGCGGTCGGGCCAGGGCGGGCACAGACCTGGACGCTGGCCGAACTGCTGCCTGACGCATTTACCTCGCACCGTCTTGAGGCACCTTGATCGACTTTCTTTCCCGGCTCGGCGCAGGGCGCGTGTTCCTCGGAGCGGTTGGCCTGCTGGTGCTTGGCCTGGCCGGATGCACCGAGGACTTTACCACCCCAGGTTCCTGTCCCCAGACCTGTCCGGGGGGGAACATCGTCATCCGCGACACCGTCATCGACGCGGTGTTCGACGGTGACAGCACCTACTCCGGTTACGTTGCCGCGGGTGACGGCACGGGGCTCCTCGTGTCCACCGCCGACTCCGCCGATCAGATTCTGACGGCGATGCGTTTCGGTCTGCTGCCCGACTCCGTCAGTATCCTCGACACCCTCTACACCTTCACGATCGACAGTGTCGCGATCAGTCTCGGGGTCCTGGCCCGGGATTCCTCCGCGACGGGCCTGGCGCTGCAGGTGTACCGGGCGCCGGCAACCCTCGACAGCGGGGTCACCTATACGGACGTGGCCGGGTATCTGACGCCCGGGACGTTCGTGGACAGCCTCCTAATTCCCGATACGCTGCAGAACGGGAACGTGCGGGCGGTGTTTGCCGGAGCCGACCTCGCCAAGCTGGAAATCCCGGCGGCCGACAGCGGCGTGCTGGCCCTCGCGGTGTCCCTCACGGCCGACGCCAGCACCGGGGTCGAACTGGGCAACCTCACCGCCGGCACCTTCATCCCGACGGTCACCTGGTACATCAGCGTGCCGGAAGTCGACTCCGCGAACCAGCCGGCGGCCATTCGCCGGGTGCCCAACTTTGCCACTTTCGTCCAGCAGAACCCGCCTGTGCCCACGGCGAATCAGCTGCTCGTCGGCGGCGCACCATCGTCACGGTTCATCGTCCGGTTCAACGTTCCCGACAGCATCCTGATCGGCGTGCAGATTCTTCGGGCGGAGCTGCTGCTCACGCCCGTCCAGCCGATCCAGGGCGTGCGGGACATCGGTACGACGCTCACGGCCCGCGGTGTGCTCAGTGACCAGGGGGCCAAGTCGCCCTTGGTCCCGTTGCTCGCTGCCGTGACACCGGTGACGGTCGGCTCGGCGGACTCGGTGGTCATGGAAGTGGTGGACATCGTGCGCACCTGGCAGGTGATCAACAATCCGCCCGCGCAGGCGTTCTTCATCTCGCTGCAGCCGGAAGCGTCCTCCTTCACGGTGCCGATCTTCGCGTCGACCCGCAGTGGCTCGGGCGTCCCGCGTCTTCGCGTCACCTACGTGGCCCCGCTCGACTTTGAGGAGCCCTGAGTGCGACGCTTCCTGACGGTCCTGGCACTCGTGTGCGGCGTCCAGGGCACCGCAGCCGCGCAGTCGTCGATCTTCGACACGCGTGCCCTTGGCATCCCCCAGCCGCCCCTCTCGGCGCGCGCGGTCGGCATGGCCGGCAGCATGAGCCTGCTCGATGGCATGTCCGCCACCAACCCGGCCGCGATCACCTCCATCGTCGGGCTCACCATCGGCTTCAACGTCTTCCAGGACTGGAGAAGCAGCACGAGTCCCGGGGGGACGGGGTCCGGCTCGGATGCCGGCATGCCGAACATCATCGTCATCAACCGGATCAAGGAGTCGCCGTTCTACGTCTCCGGGAGCTTCGGGTCCTATACCGACCGCGATTTCGGGTTCGTGACCACCGACTCCACGCCGGTCAACGGGCAGCCGGTCGGCTATCGCGATTCGCTGGAGTCGCGCGGCGGCACCTCAGATTTCCGGCTGGCCGTCGGGTACCGGGACGGCAAGAAGCTGGCGCTCGGATTCGGCCTGCACTTCCTCACCGGTTCGAACCGTTTCTTCCTGAGCCGCGTCTTTGACGACTCGCTCTTTGCGCCGGTGCGCCAGCGGTCCGAACTCGCCTACAACGCCGTCGGTCTGAGCGTCGGCGCGGTGTACCACCCGATCGAGCCGCTCCTGGTCACCGCCCTCGTGCGTCACGACGGGTCGATGAACGTGGACCGCGATTCGCTCCAGGCGTATACCTTCGCCCTCCCCTGGACCATCGGTGGCGGGGCGCAGTACCAGCTGAAGCGGCGCGGGACCATCAGCGCCGAGGTGACCTACACGACATGGGCGGACGCCAACGCCGAGTTGCTTGCCAATGGGGGGGCCGGGGCGGAAAACACCCTCAACGCTGCGCTGGGCGCGGAGCTCTACACCTCGCCGCTGAACCCCGGCAAGTTTCCGCTTCGGCTCGGTGTGCGCAGCCGGCAACTCCCGTTCCCGCTGACGCCAGGGATACAGCCCTCCGAGTTCAGCGTGTCCGCCGGGACCGGCGGGCGGTTCGCCAAGGGGCACGCCGCCGCCGATGTCGCCCTCCAGCGCCTCTGGCGGAAGGACGACAACGGTTTCTCCGAGGATGCGTGGGTCCTTTCCTTCGGCCTGACGCTGAAGCCCTGAGATGAGCCCCGAACCCGCACCGCGCCGCGTGTACGTCGAGACGTACGGCTGCCAGATGAACGTGGCGGACTCGTCGCTCATTCTTGGCGCGCTGGGGCGTGAGGGCTTCGTCGCCACCGACAACCCGGATGGCGCCGATGTGCTCCTGGTCAATACCTGCGCCGTCCGCGACAACGCGGAACAGCGCGTCCTCGGCCGGGTGGGGGAGCTGCAGCGGTATACCCGCCCGGGCACCGTCCTCGGGGTCGTCGGGTGCATGGCTCAGCGTCTTGGCCCCGAGCTGCTCGCGCAGGTTCCCCGGGTCGACCTCGTGGCGGGACCGGACGCCTATCGCCATCTGCCTGACCTGATTCGTCAGGCGCTGGCAGGCGAACGGGTGTCCGACACCGAGTTCCGGTCGTGGGAGCACTACGAGGATGTCCCGCAGGCGCGGGAGTCCGGCCCGATGGCGTTCGTGACCGTCCAGCGGGGCTGCGATTACAAGTGCACCTTCTGCATCGTTCCGTACACGCGTGGCACCGAGCGAAGCCGCACGTTGGATGAAGTCGTCGGAGAGGTGCAGCGACTGGTCGCCACCGGCACCACCGAGGTGACCCTCCTCGGCCAGACCGTCAACAGCTACCACGACGGCACGCACGACTTCGGGGACCTGCTGCGCGCCGTCGGCGCCGTGGACGGCTTGCGGCGGCTGCGCTTCACGAGCCCCTATCCGACCGACTTCACGCCCCGGGTCATCGAGGCCATGGTGGAGACGCCCGCGGTCTGCGAGCACGTCCACCTCCCGGCCCAGAGCGGCTCGGATGCCGTGCTGCGGCGCATGCTGCGCCGATACACCCGCGCGCGGTTCCTCGAGGTCGTGGCGGAATTGCGCGCCGCGATGCCCGGGCTCACCATCTCGACGGACCTCATCGTCGGATTTCCGGGCGAAACCGAGGCCGACCTCAGCGACACCATGTCGCTGGTGGATGCGGCCGGGTTCGACGAGGCGTATACTTTCCTGTATTCGCCTCGTGACGGCACACCGGCGGTGCGCATTCCCGGCCATGTGCCCGAGGCAATCGGGTCGGAGCGGTTGCAGCGGCTCATCGCGCACGTCCGGGGCGGGACCCGTCAGCGGAATGCCGCGCGGGTGGGCGGAGTCCACGAGGTGCTCGTCGAGCGGCCGGCGCGGCGTGGCGGGCAGATGCTGGGACGGACACGCTCCAACCTGCTGGTGGTGCTTGACCTCCCGGCCGACAGTATTGGCGAGTATCACACGGTGCGGCTCACTGGCACCACAGGATCCACGTTCACGGGCGCCGTGGTCGCCCCCCAACTGGCGGTCCTATGATTCACAACCTGGTGGAAGAGCACGTGGTCGCCGCCTATGAGGCGCTGAAGGGGCATTTCCCCGACTTTTGCGGTTGCGAAATCTGCCGGAGCGATGTGCTGGTCTACGCGCTCAATCGCCTCCCCGCGCGGTACGTGGCGAGTGTCGAGGGCAAGGTGGTCACGGAGCTGAATCTCGACAAGGACCAGACCAGGGTCACGATCGAGATCCATGTCATGGAAGGCTTTCGCAAGGTCACCCGGACGCCCCGGTGCGGCAGGGTGGCACCTCCCCCCACATGATTTCACCGGGCCCATGAGGCCCCCGCTGTCTGCTTCCATCGCAATTGCCTACGGGGCCGGTCTCGCGACCGGCCTCGCGCATTTTCCGGCCCCAGTTGTCGTTCTCCTCCTCCTGATTCCGATGCTGGTCTCCCTCCCCGGCTGGCCACGGCGGGTGAGCGTCGCCGGCATCCTCCTCGGCCTTGCCGCCGGTTCGTTCGCCAGAGGAGCGGACCAGGCCAGTTGTGCGGCGATCCTCCCGGCGGGTCGACTCGCGCTCACCTTGCGCACCGAGGAGCCGGTCGATTCGGGAGGCGGACGAACGCGGGCCTCCCTGCCGGCGGCCGGATGCCAGGGGAGTATTGCCGTGGCCTGGCCGCGGACCCTTGAGGCGCCGGCCGGCACGGAATTGGACGCCGTGGGACAATGGCGGCCAAGGCAGGCACGATTCGGCCGCCCGGGCGGGATTCTGCTTGTCGCGGAGGTAAGCCATGCGGTGACCAGGGCCACCCTGGGCGACCGGATCAGGACGCGCATTCACCTGTCGGCCCGGCGCCTCTACGGCCGGCGGGCACCGCTGATTGACGCACTCGTCCTGGGGCGGAGGACCGATCTCGATCGAGACCTGCTCGAGAACTTCGCCGGCGCAGGGTTGATGCATCTCCTGGCCATCAGCGGCTTCCACCTCGGCCTGCTCGCCGGGTGGGTCTTCATCCTGCTGCGGCTCCTCGGGCTCCGGCGGGAATCCGCCGGCTTCGGGGCCGCCCTGTTTGCCGTCGCCTACACCCTGTTTCTCGGGTGGCCCGCCCCCGCCGCGCGCGCCGCCACCCTCGCCGTGCTGCTCGCGCTCGAACGAAGCCGGCAGCGGATGCCGCGGGGAGGGGCATTGCTGGGCGCGACAGCGCTCCTCGTGCTGATCGTTGATCCGTGGGCGGTCCTGGCGGTGGGTGGTTGGCTCTCCATCGCCGCGCTCTGGGGGGCCGTGACCTTTGCCGGGTGGGCCGGGAAGCGGCTGAACAGCGGGGCACTGGTCCGGACCCTCGCCACCTCGATCGGGGCGACCTTCGCCACCGCGCCGATCACGGCCGCGGCCCTCGGAACAGTGGCGTTGGTCGGCATCGGGCTGAACCTCGTCGCGATTCCGCTGGCGGCACTCGTCGTCCCTGCCGTGGTGGCAAGCCTGGTCTTCGGGTCGGTGCTGCCCGCGATTGCTGCCCCGCTCGCCGCCGGGGCCGGCGTCGGACTCGGGCTGCTGCAGGAAGTGGCGCGCTGGGGCAGCGCGCTTCCCGGCGGGCACCTGATCATGCCCGCCACTCCAGGGGCGGCGATCCCCTGGCTCGGCGCGCTCCTCGCACTCCTCTGGTCAATCCGTCGGACCACCCGGACGGAGGCACTCCGGCGGCTGGGGTGGATGTCGGTGGTGGGGGTCTGGGGCTGGATTGCCCTTGCGGGGCTCTCCGATCTTCGGATTCGACCTGACGAGGGGTCGGAACTGGCGTTACATTTTCTCGATGTCGGGCAGGGGGATGCCGCGGCCATCCGGACCCCCGGCGGGCACTGGATCCTGGTCGATGGCGGTCCGATCGGGCGTTCCTCCGATGCCGGCCGGAGCGTGGTGCTGCCGTTTCTGAGGCGGCATGGTGTTCGTCGGCTGGATGCGATGGTCCTCTCCCACGCCCACGCCGACCACCTCGGCGGCTTCCCGTCGATCCTCGACCGGATGACGGTCTCGGAGGTCATCGACCCGGCGGTGGCAAGCGCGGAGCCGCTCTACGCCGGGTTCCTCGCGCAAGTTGATGAAGTCGACGCGCCGTGGATGCGGGCGCGACGCGGAGACGGCTTCGTGCTCGACAGTGTGCGATTCCTGGTCCTGCACCCGGATACCGCCTGGGACGGGTGGGGGCAGGACCTCAACGAGAATTCGATCGTCCTCCTGGTCGAATATCGTGGGTTTCGGGCGGTACTGGCGGGCGACGCCGGCCTCCCGGCGGAGGCGGCACTCGCAGGCCGGGTCGGCCGGGCCGACCTGCTGAAGGTCGGGCACCACGGAAGCCGAGGGGCCACGGGGGCCAGCTGGCTGGCGGAATTGCAGCCGACGACGGCGGTGATCAGCGTCGGCGACGGCAACCGGTATGGCCATCCGGCGCCGGAGGCGATGGCCCGCCTGACCGCGGCGGCGGTCGAGATCTTTCGCACCGATCGGGACGGTACCATCGAGGTTCGGACGGACGGCCGGGCCATGACCATCCATTCCCGCAGGGGAGTGGTCACGCACACAGTGAGTGAGCCATGATCGGAACCACGGCGGTCACGACCATCGAACGCTTCATCATCGACCAGGAACACAAGTATCCCGAGGCCACCGGGGAACTGTCGAACCTGCTCTATGACATCGCGCTGGGTGCCAAGCTCATCGCCGCCGCCACGCGGCGGGCCGGGCTGGTGAACGTGCTCGGGGCAATGGGAAGCGTCAACGTGCAGGGCGAGGAGCAGCAGAAGCTCGACGTCTTCGCCAACGAGATCCTGAAGAACGCGCTGAACCATACCGGCCGGGTCTGCGTCATGGCCTCGGAAGAGGACGACGGGCCGATTCCCATTCCCCCCGAATATCCGGCCGGCAAGTACGTCGTGCTGTTCGACCCGCTGGACGGGTCCTCCAACATCGACTCGAACGCCTCCGTCGGGACCATCTTCAGCGTCTACCGCCGCGTCTCGATGGAGGGGCGCGGGACGATGGCCGACGTCCTCCAGCCGGGTCACAAGCAGGTGGCCGCCGGGTACGTGCTGTACGGCTCCAGCACGATGCTGGTGTACACGACGGGCCAGGGCGTGCACGGCTTCACGCTCGACCCCACCATCGGCGAGTTCCTCCTCTCGCATCCCGACATCAAGACGCCCGAGGTCGGGAAGTACTACAGCGTGAACGAATCGAACTACGCGCGCTGGAACCGCGGGAGCCAGATGTCGGTGCGGGGCTTTCACGGTGACACGCCGGAGCGGATGAAGGGGAAGAACAGTCGGTACATCGGCGCCTTCGTGGCGGACTTCCATCGCAACCTGATCAACGGGGGGATCTTCCTCTATCCGGCCGACACCAAGAACCCCAACGGAAAGCTGCGCCTGCTGTACGAGTGCAGCCCGATGGCGTTCCTGGTGGAGCAGGCGGGGGGGGCGGCCACCGACGGTGTGCGTCGCATCCTCGACCTGCAACCGGAGTCATTGCACCAGCGGGTGCCGCTCGCGATCGGGTCGAAGGCGGACGTCGAGTTCGTGACGCGCACGATGCTGGAATTCGGGACCGACGCTCCATGACCGAGCGGGCGCCCAAGGCGCTGTACGGGCCGGCGGACTGGGCGGGCGACCCCGCGCGCGACCTCGGCGCGCCGGGCCGCTTTCCGTTCACGCGCGGGCCGTACCCCACGATGTACACCGAGCGGCTCTGGACGATGCGCCAGTACGCCGGTTTCGGCACCGCCGAAGAGACCAACACCCGCTTCCACCACCTGCTCGCGGCCGGCCAGTCGGGGCTGTCAACGGCGTTCGACCTGCCGACGCAGATGGGGCTCGATTCCGACCACCCGCTGGCCGAGGGGGAGGTGGGGCGGGTGGGCGTGGCGATCGACACCGTGGACGACCTGGCCCTCCTCTTCCGCGGCATTCCGCTCGACCAGGTGTCCACGTCGATGACGATCAACGCCACCGCCGCCATCCTCCTCGCGATGTACATCGTGGTGGGCGAGGAGCAGGGGGTGGCACCGGCGGCCCTGAGCGGCACCATCCAGAACGACATCCTGAAGGAGTACATCGCGCGCGGCACCTACATCTTCCCGCCGACGCCCTCCCTCCGCCTGATCGGCGACATCTTCCGGTACGTCTCGGAGCAGGGGATGAACATCAACCCCATCTCGATCAGCGGCTACCACATGCGCGAGGCGGGCGCCACTGCCGCGCAGGAAATCGGGTTCACCCTCGCCAACGCCCTCGAGTACGTGCGTGTCGGGGTCGACGCGGGGTTGCCGGTCAACAGCTTCGGCCCGCGGCTCTCCTTCTTCTTCGCCGCGCACAACAATCTCTTCGAGGAAGCGGCCAAGTTCCGCGCGGCGCGGCGCCTCTGGGCGCGGCTGGTGCAGGCCCGGTTCGGCGCCGACGACAAGACCGCCCGGCTACGCTTTCACACCCAGACCGGCGGTGTCACCCTGCAGGCGCAGCAGCCGCTGAACAACGTGGTGCGCGTCACGGTCCAGGCCCTCTCCGCCGTCCTGGGCGGCACCCAGTCGCTGCACACCAACGGCTTCGACGAGGCGCTGTCCCTGCCGACAGCCGACGCCGCCACGCTGGCGCTGCGGACCCAGCAGATCCTCGGCTACGAGAGCGGGGTGGCGGAGGTGATCGATCCGCTGGGCGGGAGCTATTTCGTGGAGGCGCTCACCGACCGGATCGAGGCGGAGGCGTTGGCCCTCATCGAGGCGGTGGACGCGCTCGGAGGCGCTGCGGCAGCGGTGTCCAAGGGACACTTCCAGGAGGCGATCGCCAAGAGCGCCTGGGAGGCGCAACAGCGCCAGGAGGCGGGGGCGCAGGTCGTGGTCGGGGTCAACCGATTCACCGATGATGAACCGCCGCCGGTCATCGCGATGCCCGACTTCGCCGAGCTGGCGGGCCGCCAGCGCGCCCGCCTGGAAACGATCCGCAGCGAGCGCGATGGCGGCCGTGTCGCCTCCGCCCTGGCCGCCGTCCGGGGGGCCGCCGGGGGCAGCGACCCGATGATGCCGACGATTCTCGAGGCCGTCCGGAGCAGGGCCACGCTGGGCGAGATCAGCGATGTGCTGCGCGAAGTCTGGGGGACCTACCGACCCGGGCGGTGACGCTTCCTTGAACCCCGCTTCCTGAGAGGCTAAGTTTATCGGCTGGCTTTACTTAGACCGGATGGAGCGGCATGCCGACGTACGATTATCAGTGCTCCTCAGGGCACAATTTCGAAAAGATCCACAAGATGTCCGAGTCGCCACGGGTCAAGTGCCCGATCTGCGGCAAGCCGGCAGCTCGCCAGATTTCCGGCGGGGCCGGCCTGGTCTTCAAGGGCAGCGGGTTCTACATCACCGACTACGGCAAGGACGGGAAGGGCGCCCGGAAGGCGGACACCGGAGAGGGGGCGGGGTCTTCGCCGGCCAAGCCGGATGCCGCGGCACCTGCAACGCCCGCCAAGCCCGAATCGAAATCGGGCAAGGATGCGGGTTCGAAGTCGGGCAGCGGCTCGAAGAAGGCGGCCGAGTGAGCGACGCGCTGCGGGAGGCGCTGGCCCGCGTGGCCGCGGAGCTGGGTGCGGCTGACGCCGAATTTGTGCTGGAGCGCCCGAAGGATGCCGGCCACGGTGACCTCGCCACGAACCTCGCCATGGTGCTCGCCCGGGTGCAGAAGACCTCCCCCCGCGCGGTCGCCTCGCGGATCCTCGAATCGCTCACATTGCCCGACGGGATTATCGAGAAGACCGAGATTGCCGGCCCCGGCTTCATCAACTTCTGGCTCGCCACCGACGAACTTGCCGCCGCGCTCCATGCCATCATTGAGGCCGGCGATCGGTATGGTGCGCACGACTACGGCAAGGGGACGCGGGTCAACGTCGAGTTCGTCTCGGTCAATCCCACGGGGCCGCTGCACGTCGGGCACGGGCGGGGCGGGGCGCTGGGTGACGCTGTCTCCTCCCTGCTGGAATGGACCGGGCACGAAGTCACGCGGGAGTTCTACCTCAACGACGCCGGGGTCCAGATCGATCGCCTGGCCCAGAGCCTCTGGGCGCGCGTGCAGGAGGCGGTGGGCCGGTCCGCCACGATTCCCGAGGGAGGCTACCACGGGGAGTACCTGCGCGGCGACGCCGCCCGGCTCCTCGAGCGGGAGGGCACGGCGTTCGCCGACCTGCCCGAGGATGAGGGCGTGCGGCGTTGCCGGGTGCTCGCGGTGCAGATGCAGCGGGCGACGCAGGACGAAGACCTGGCGAGCTTCGGGGTGCACTTCGACCTGATCTCCTCCGAACAGGCCATCTACGACCGCGGGGCGATTGGCGAGACGCTCGCGCTCCTGGACGGACGCGGGCTGACCTTCGAGCGCGACGGCGCCCTCTGGCTGCGAACCACCGACTTCGGCGACGACCAGGACCGGGTGCTTCGCAAGAGCGACGGCACCTACACCTACTTCCTTCCCGACATCGCCTACCATGTCGACAAGCATGACCGGGGGTTCGACCGGGTGATCGACGTCTGGGGTGCGGATCACCACGGGTACGTCCCGCGGGTCCGGGCCGCGATGCGGGCGCTCGGGTATCCCGACGAATTCTTCCACGTCTCCATCGTCCAGCTCGTGAAGGTGCTGCGCGGAGGCGAAGAGGTGAAGATGTCGAAGCGCTCGGGGGAGTTCATCACCCTGCGCGACCTGATCGACGAGACGGGGCCGGACGCCGCGCGCTACTTCTTCCTGATGCGCCGCGGGGACTCGCAACTCAACTTCGACCTCGACCTGGCCACCAGCCAGAGCGACGAGAATCCGGTCTTCTACGTGCAGATGGCGCACGCCCGGGTGAGCGGCATCTTCCGGGTGGCGGAGGTCGATCCGGACACCGTCAGTGCCGATGTCCAGCTCGACGCGCTGCCCGCACCCGAGGACCGCGAACTGCTCAAGAAGCTGACGGCGTTTCCCGAGGTGACCGCCCGCGCCGCGCGGGAACTGGAGCCGCACCGCCTGACCGGCTACCTCGAGGAACTCGCCCGCCTCACCCACGGCTGGTATCACAAGTGCCGCGTCCTCGGCGAACCGCCCGAGGTGGAGCGCGCCCGGCTGGCGCTGGCCCGCGCCACGCGCATCGTCCTGGCCAACGGCCTCACTCTTCTCGGCCTCACGGCCCCCGACCGGATGTGATCTGATGACCCTGATGGTGGTTGGCAGCGTCGCCCTCGACTCGATCCACACCCCCTTCGGCGAGACCGCCGATGCGCTCGGCGGTTCCGCCGTCTACTTCAGCGTTGCGGGGTCGCTGATGCACCGGGTGCACGTCGTCGGGGTGGTCGGCGACGACTACCCGGTCGCCGAGCTCGACCGGCTCGCGCCGCGCGGAATCGACTGGAGTGGTGTCGAGCGGGCCAAAGGCGAGAGCTTCCGGTGGAAGGGGAAGTATTCCTACGACCTGCAGAGCCGGGAGACCCTCGAGACCAGGCTCGGCGTCTTCGCCGAATTTCAGCCCAAGATTCCGGCGGCGCTCCGCGCGGCAAAGTTCGTGTTCCTCGGCAATATCGACCCGGTGCTCCAGAACGGCGTGCTGGACCAGGTCACGTCGCCGACGCTCGTGGTCTGCGACACGATGAACTACTGGATCCAGAGCAGCAAGCCGGAGTTGATGAAGTTGCTCCAGCGCGTGGACATCCTCATGGTCAATGACGGGGAGGCCCGCGAACTGTCGGGCGACTGGAACATCCACCGCGCGGGGCGCTGGATCCTGGCCCACGGACCGAAACGCGTCGTCATCAAGCAGGGCGAGTTCGGCGCGCTCCTCATCGAGCCCGGCCGGACGTTCTATGCGCCGGCCTTCCCGCTCGAGGAGGTGTTTGACCCGACCGGCGCCGGCGACGCCTTCGCCGGCGGATTCATGGGGTACCTGGCCCGGGCCGGCAGCGCGGACGGCGAGCAGCTGCGGCGCGCCATGATCTACGGCGCGGCCATGGGGTCGTTCGCGGTCTCCCAATTCGGCATCAAGGGCTTCGACGGGGTGACGACCGTGGACGTCGAGAAGCGGGTGCGGGCCTTCTATGACCTCACCCATGTGGCGCAGGCGGAGCGGGTCCCGTGACGCAGCCCGGCGAATCGCGCCAGTACGCCGCTGCGGGCGTCAACCTCGCCGACGCGGAATCCGCGAAGGCACGGATCGGGCGCCTCGTCGCGGGCACGCGCACACCGCTGACCGCCGGCCGGGTCGGTGCCTTTGGCGGCATGGTCCGGATTCCCCCTGGGATGCGGAACCCGACGCTGGTCATGAGCACCGACGGCGTTGGCACCAAGGTCCTGGTGGCCCAGCAGGCGGGGCGCTTCGACACCGTCGGCGAGTGCCTCGTCAATCACAGCGTCAATGACATCCTGGTCCACGGCGCCCGCCCGCTGGCCTTCATGGACTACATCGCCGGTGCGGGACTCGGCATCGAGATGCTCGCCGACATCGTCGAGGGCGTGGCCCGGGGGTGCCGGGCGCACGGGATGGATCTCGCCGGCGGGGAGACGGCGCAGATGCCGGGACTCTATGCCCACGGGCACTTCGACCTGGCCGGCACGATCGTCGGCGTGGTCGAGGAGGACGCAGCGCTGCATGGCGACGCCGTCGTGCCCGGCGATGTGCTTCTCGGGTATGCGTCCAGCGGGCTCCACACCAACGGCTACACCCTGGCGCGCAAGATCGCGTCGGAGGACCTCGGGCTTGGGATCACCGACGAGTGGCCCGGTCTGGGGCAGTCCGTGGCGGACGCCTTCCTTGCGGTCCACCGCAGCTACGCCAAGGCCGTCACGCCAGTCCTCGACCGGATGCATGCGCTGGCCCACATTACTGGTGGCGGGATCCCCGGCAACCTCATCCGGGTACTTCCGGCAGGCTGCGAGGCGGTGGTGGAGACCGCCAGCTGGGAATGGCCCTCGATCTTCCGGTTCATGCAGGCGGCCGGCAAGGTCTCCACCGACGAGATGCGCGATGTCTTCAACCTCGGCGCGGGCCTGATTGCCGTCTTGCCGGCGGACGCCGTTGCGGCGGCGGAAGCGGCGGCAGCGGCTGACGGCGTGAAGACCTGGGTGATGGGACATGTCGAGGCCGGTCCCCAGGGCGTCCGGTTCACGAGCTGAGCGGAAAGTCAGGCTGACGTGACCGAGGCCGCCGCGATGGATCGTGCGATCGAACTCGCCTGGCGCGGCTGGGGGTGTGTGCACCCGAACCCGCTGGTGGGCGCCGTGCTGCTCGATGCCGCGGGCGAGGTGGCGGGGGAGGGTTGGCACGCGGAGTTCGGGGGGCCGCACGCGGAGCGCGCGGCCCTAGCGGTGGCCGGCGAGCGGGCCCGGGGTGGCACACTTGTCGTGTCGCTGGAGCCATGCTCCCACCACGGCAAGCAGCCGCCCTGCACTGAGGCGATCCTGTCCGCCGGCGTCGCGCGCGTCGTCTATGCACTGGAGGATCCCAACCCCGACGCCGGTGGGGGGGCGGAGGTCCTTCGGGCGGCAGGCCTGACCGTTGAGGGAGGCGTCGGCCGGGCGACGGCGGCGGCGCAAAACGCCGCCTTCCTCGCCCGCTGGCGTGGTGTCGAGCGCCCATGGGTGGCGCTGAAACTGGCGACGTCGCTCGATGGCCGCATCGCGGACCGCTTTGGGCGGTCGCGCTGGATTTCCGGCGAGGAAGCGCGGGACTACGTGCACTGGCTCCGGGCGGGAATGGACGCCATCGGCGTCGGTGGCGCGACCGCCCGAGTGGACGATCCGTCCCTGACGGTGCGCGGCGCGATTGAACCGCGGACCGCGCCGCTTCGCGTCATCTTTGACCAGACCGGGAACCTGCCGACCTCACTCGAGGTGTTGCGGACGGCGCCGGAGCTGCCGACCACGGTTGTTGTCGGCCCCCTGCTGTCCAGTGAGCGGGCGGATGCCATCGAGGCGACCGGCGCCCGGCTGCTGCGCACCAGCGGTCTGCAGCATGGGCTCCACGAGCTCGGCCGGCTGGGCGTCGGCTCGCTGCTGGTCGAGGGGGGTGGGCAGCTGGCGGGGGCCTTGCTTCGGGAGGGATTGGTGGACCGTTACTACTGGATCCAGAGTCCCATCTGGCTTGGCGACGGGGCCGTGCCCGCTGTCGCCGGGCTGCCGGGGATCGAGCTCGCCACGGTGGACCGCTGGGAAGTCGTGGAGCGTCGGGTGCTGGGTGCCGACACCTTGCTGGTGACGGACCGGGGCTGATGTTCACCGGCCTGGTCACCGCCGTTGGCACGATCCAATCCGCCCGGGCCAAGGACGGCGGGCGCGTCCTCACCATCCGTGCGCCATGGCGGGGGCTCGCCTTGGGAGAAAGTATCGCGGTGGACGGGGCCTGCCTTACCGTGGCACAGCGTTTGAAGGGCGCATTCGCGGTGCATGTCATCGCCACCAGCCTTGAGCGCACCGGCTTCGGGGACTATCGCGCCGGCCGGCGGGTCAACCTCGAGCGGGCCCTGCGTGCCGGTGACCGTCTTGGCGGGCATCTCGTGCAGGGGCATGTGGACGGGGTCGGCACGGTACGCCGCCTCACGCGGAAGGCCGACGCCCTGCTGATGGACATCACCGTGCCGAAGGCGGTTGCCGAGGCGTCAATTCCGCTCGGTTCGATTACGGTGGACGGCGTCAGCCTGACGGTCAACGCGCTGCGGGGGCGGCACATCGTCCAGGTATCGCTGATACCATTTACCTTGCAGCATACCACCCTTGGCGAGCGCCAGGTCGGCGACCGGGTCCATCTCGAGGGCGACACCATCGGCAAATATGTGGCGGCGTGGCTGTCGCGCCGCGGAAAGCACATCTGATGTTTGCAAAGATCGAGCAGGCGATTGAGGACCTGCGCAACGGCAAGATCGTCATCGTGGCGGACGACGAGAACCGCGAGAACGAGGGCGACCTCGTCTGCGCCGCGGAGCTCGTCACGCCGGAGATGGTCAATTTCATGGCGTTGCACGGTCGGGGACTCATCTGCCTGGCTCTCACCGGCGAGCGGTGCGACCAGCTGGGCCTTCCCCAGATGGCGGAACACAACACCGAAGCCTTGAGCACGGCCTTTACGGTCAGCATCGACGCCGAGCGCCGCTTCGGCGTCACCACCGGTATTTCGGCGGCCGACCGCGCGGCCACGATCCATGTGGCCATCAACCCGGCCACTGTCCCGGCAGACTTGCGGCGCCCGGGGCACATCTTCCCGCTGCGCGCCCGTCCGGGTGGCGTGCTGCAGCGGGTCGGCCAGACGGAGGCGAGCGTCGATCTCGCACGCTTGGCGGGGCTCGCACCCGCGGGCGTCATCTGCGAGATCCTCAATGTGGACGGCACCATGGCGCGCCGCCCCGAGTTGGAGGTGTTCGCGGAGCAGCACAAACTCACCTACGTCACCGTGGCCGATCTCGTGGCCTACCGGCTCCAGAAGGAGCGGCTGGTGCACCGGGTGGCCACCGCCCGACTGCCCACCGAATTCGGGGAGTTCCGCGTCATCGGGTACCGCAACGATGTGGACGACGCCGAACACGTCGCGCTGGTGCACGGCGAGGTGGAGGGGGCGTCGAACGTGCTGGTGCGCATGCACTCCAAGTGCCTGACCGGCGATGTCTTCGGTTCCCGGCGCTGTGACTGCGGAGCGCAGCTCCACGCGGCGATGCGCCAGGTCGTTTCGGCCGGCGCCGGGGTCATCGTTTACCTCGACCAGGAAGGGCGGGGCATCGGTCTCCTGAACAAGCTGCGGGCCTACGCGCTGCAGGACGGGGGCGACGACACCGTCGAGGCCAATGAACGCCTCGGGTTCGCCCCGGATCTCCGGAACTACGGCATCGGCGCGCAAATCCTTCGCGACCTCGGCCTGACCACCATTCGCATCCTCACCAACAACCCGCGCAAGCTGGTGGGGGTCGAGGGGTACGGGCTCGAGATCACCGAACGGGTGCCGTTGCTGATCGACCACACCCGTGAGAACACCGACTATCTCGCCACCAAGCGCGACAAGCTCGGCCACCTTCTGGCCCACTGAGCCTCCATGCCTGAATACACCGGTCGACTCGGCCCGGTTGGCCGCATTGCCATCCTGGTGAGCCGCTACAACGAGCTCGTGACGAGCCGCCTCCTGGAGGGGGCCCGTCACTGCTGCCGCGACGCCCGGATCGCCGACCGGCATGTGGACATTTTCTGGGTCTCCGGCGCGTTCGAACTGCCGATGCTCGCGGAAGAGCTCGCCCGCACCGGACAGTACGCCTGCCTCGTGGCCCTCGGCGCCGTGGTGCGTGGCGGGACACCCCACTTCGAGTTCGTCGCCGGCGAAACCACCCGCGGACTCGGCACCATCGCCCGGACCCATGTCCTGCCGATCGGGTTCGGCCTGCTGACCGTGGACACCATGGATCAGGCGCTCGAGCGGGCGGGGGGCGCCGCCGGGAACAAGGGATACGAAGCCGCCGAGGCGGCCATCACCGCTGCGGACGCCCTGGCCCGGATCAGGAGAGCCGATGCTCCGACCTGAGACGCGCGCCCGGGCGCGTGCGCTTCAACTGCTCTACGCCTGCGAACTGACCGGCACCGACCCCGCGGCCGCGATGCAGGGCCTGGCACGGCTCACCGGACCGGAGCGGGCCCTCGATGGGGCGGAACTGCTGGCCAGCGGAGTCGTGGCCAACCAGGAGTCACTGGATCGACGCATCCGTGCTGCCGCGGACAACTGGCGTGTCGAGCGCATCGGTGTCGTGGAGCGCATCATCCTGCGACTCGGCATCCACGAACTGGAGCTGGGGGAGACGCCGCCCAAGGTCGTGATCGACGAGGCCATCCGGTTGGCGCAGTGGTTTGGCGGACCGAAGACGCCGGCGTTCGTCAACGGGGTGCTCGACCGGATCGCGCACTCGCTCGGCCGGTTGTGAACCTCCTCGTCGTCAACTGGCTCGACCGGCTCAACCCCCTCGCGGGCGGGGCGGAGATCCACCTCTTCGAGATCTTCCGGCGGATCGCGGACCGGGGACACCGGGTACGCCTGATCTGTTCCGGCTGGCCGGGCTGCGCGCCGACCGAGGTCGTGGACGGCATCGAGGTCACGCGGGTGGCCGGCAGAAACTCCTTTGCGCTCGCGGCACGGGGTGCGGTGCGCCGGGCCCTGGCCGCGGAATTGCCCGACGTCGTGGTGGAGGACATCAACAAGCTGCCCCTCTTTCCTTGCGGGGCTCACTGACCGTCCATTCTTGCGTCCTGGTCCCGCACCTTCGGCACCACCGCCTTCCAGGAAGCGCCGTGGCCGATGGCGGCCACGGTCTGGCTCGCAGAACGGCCGATTCCATGGGGATATCGACGGGCGGGGTTCGAGGCGATCAGCGAGAGCACCCGTGACGACCTGATCGCGCGCGGCGTGCCGGCGGAGCGGATCCGGGTCATTCATCCTGGTGTGGACGCCGAGCTGTTCCACCCCGATCCCGGAGTGCGCCGCACGAGCCCGCCCTCGTTCCTGTACGTGGGGCGGCTCAAGCGTTACAAGGGCGTGGACCTGGCCGTGCGCGCGTTGGCCGTCGCGCGGAAGACGCGCCCGGAGCTGACGCTCGACATCGCGGGGTCGGGGGACGACCGCCCGCGGCTGGAGGCGCTCGCCGCAGAGCTGGGACTCACCGGGGCGGTTCGATTTCACGGATTCGTCTCGGAGGAGCGGAAGCTGGAACTGCTCCGGCGCACTTGGGCCAACCTCTTCCCTTCGCCGAAGGAGGGGTGGGGTATTACCGTTGTGGAGGCGGCAGCGTGCGGGACCCCCTCGCTGGCCTCGGACAGTCCCGGTCTCCGGGACTCTGTGCGGCCGGGAGAGACCGGGTATCTGGTCCCCCACGGGGATCCCGCCGCGCTCGCCGCCCGAATGCTGGACCTGGCGGCAAATCCGGCCCTTGTCGAGCAGTTGGGCATGGCCGGCCGCCGGTTTGCCGAATCTCATTCCTGGGAGCGTGCGGCCGATCTCACTGAGTCCCACCTCCGGGAACTCGCCGGCCGCTGACCCGTCAACTTCACGGGGGAATGCATGCCCGTCACGATCACCGCCCGCCACTGCGAACTGACCGAACTGCTGCGCGAACGCGCCCAGGAGATTGCCGAACGGCTCGAGGCCAGAGCCGGACGGCCGTCCGATGTCAGCGTGATCTTCGATCTCGAGGCCGGAGTCTCGACCGCGGAGCTTCGATTGCTCGCCTTCGGGCAGGAACCCATTCTCTCCACCGGCCGTGGCGATGACCATCGCACTGCGCTCGACCAGGCGGAGGCCCGTCTCCGCCGGCAGCTTGAGAAGCCGGGCACGCGACGGCTCCGCGACCGGAAATCCACCGAACTGGACAACGTGTGACCCTCCGTCTGCGCGACCTGGTCGAAGGGAGCGGTGAGGTACTCCAGCTTGAGAGCCTGACCGGAGCCCTTGGCCTGGACCGCTTCCTGCCGGACTCCGAGGTGGCAAGCCCGGGCCTGGCGCTGGCGGGGTTCACCAACCGCTTCATCGCGCAGCGCATTCACGTGTTCGGCGAGACCGAGATCACCTACCTCGGCTCGCTCGATTCCGCGGGGCGCCAGTCGGCGCTCGAGGCGCTCTTCGCGTTCGAACTCCCCGTCATCTTCGTGACCAAGGGACTCGCCGTCCCGGCGGAGTTGATGGAGCTCGCGGAACGCCGGCAGGTGCCGGTCGTTCGCACGCAGCTCAAGACGGCGGAGTTCTATCGTCGGATCAAGCCGGTGCTGGAAGAGGCCTTCGCACCCCGGACGACGCTGCACGGCTCCCTGGCGGACGTCTATGGCGTCGGGCTCCTGTTCATCGGCCGCTCCGGCATCGGCAAGAGCGAGTGCGTCCTCGACCTGGTGGAGCGGGGGCACCGGTTGGTGGCCGACGACGTGGTGCAGGTGTCGCGCCGCGGCAATGGGGTCCTGATCGGCAAGGGGCACGAACTCGCCCAGCACCACATGGAAATCCGCGGGATCGGTCTGGTGGACATCTCCGCGCTCTTCGGCGTGCGGGCCATTCGGCAGCAGAAGCGCATCGAGGTCGTCGTGCAGCTCGAGGACTGGGAGCACGCCCAGGAGGCGGAGCGCACCGGGCTGGCGCAGCAGGATGTTGAGATCCTCGACGTGAAGGTCCCCAAGGTGATCGTCCCGCTGAACCCAGGAAAGAATCTCACGGTGATTTCCGAGGTGGTGGCGATGATGCACCTGCTCCGGTATTCGGGTGTGGACGTGGCTGCGGCGTTCAATGAGCGCCTGATCCGGCGGATGAAGGAACAGCGGGGCATCCGCGAGTACCTGCAGGAAGACTATGAGTGAGGCGCTGCGCGGGGTCGTGGTGTGTCACGGCGCGCTGGCGGCAGCGCTGGTCACCGCCGCGGAGCAGATCACCGGCCTGACCGGGCGGTTGGTACCGGTCTCGAACACCGGCTGCGATCCCGCCACCATCGAGGCGCGCATCGCCGAGGCCATCGGCGGGGTGCCGGCGATGGTCTTCGTGGACATGCCGAGCGGCTCCTGCCTCTTTGCCGCGATGCACCGGCTCCGCGAGGAGCCCCACGTGAAGGTCGTCACCGGGGTGAACCTCGCGATGCTGATCGATTTTTCGTTTCATGTCGAGGAGACGCCGGAGGAAGCGGCCGCGCGCGCCGTGGCCACCGGCGAGCGGGCCATCAAGGCGCCCTGATGCCGATCCGACTCTGTCGTATCGACGATCGCCTGATTCACGGGCAAGTGGTGCTCGGCTGGGCGCGCACCCTTGGCATCGGCGACATCGTGCTGGTCGACGACGAGGTGGCCGCCAGTCCCTGGGAGCAGGATCTCTACCGGATGGCGGTCCCCCCGGAGCTGCAGGTGGAGTTCGTCAACACCGCGCAGGCCCGTCAGCGGCTGGCCGCGTGGCAGAGTGGTCCACTCGCCGTCCTCATCCTCACCGGCTCCATTGAGACGATGGCGCGGCTGCTCGAGGACGTTCCCCATCCCCCCGCGGTCAATCTCGGCGGCATCCATCATCGCGATGGGCGGACCGAACGATTGCCATATCTCTACCTGACGGACGAGGAACTCGCCCAGCTCCAGCGGCTCCGGGCCGCCGGCATCGAGGTGTCCGCCGAGGACGTCCCCGGCGCCGGGGCCGTCCGGCTCGAGTCGCTTGCATGAATCCCGAACACCTCCTCCTGCTGCTGGCGGCACTGCTGGGATGGGGCACCATCGTTGGACTGGACCTGGTCAGCGTGCCGCAGGGGTTGCTGGCACGCCCGCTGGTGGCTGGGGCGGCAGCCGGCTGGCTGGTCGGCGACGTTCGAGGGCCGGGCTGCGGGTCGGGGCGGTGCTGGAGCTCTTCGCGCTGGACGTGCTGCCTGTCGGGGCGAGCAGGTACCCCGAGTACGGCCCCGCCACGGTGGGCGCCGTGGCCGCGGCAGCCTTTCTGCCCCCGCCTTGGGTACAGGGGTTGGGGTACTCCTCGGCCTGGTCGTCGCGCTGATCGCGGCCCGGACACTCGACTGGCTGCGTCACGCGAACGCACGACACGTGCATCGGCTGACCGAAGAACTGGACGGTGGCTCCCTGGGCGCGATCTACCGCCTCCAGTGGGCGGGGATCGCGCGGGATGCCGTTCGAAGCGCGGGGGTCACCGCCGTCGGGTTGCTGCTCGCGCTGGCGCTGATGACCTGGATGCGCGTCGAGTGGATGCCGCCGTTGCTGACCCCGGTCCTCGTGGGCGTCGGTCTGGCATCGGCGCTGCATGGCGCGCTTCGCACGGCGGGGCGGGGGCGCCGCCTCGCATGGCTGGGGCTCGGAGTGGCCACCGGGGTCCTCGTCGTGGTCGGATTCGGGACCCTCGCGTGAAAGGGCGCGGGCGGGCACTGATGCGGTTGATGGCCGTCCAGGGGGCGTGGAGTTACGAGCGGATGATCGGCGTCGGCATGGGGTACGCCTCGCAACCGCTCCTGAAAGACCTGGGGGCCGGGGATCCGAACCGGCTCCGGGAGGCGACGGCAAGGTCGGCCGAGTTCTTCAACTGTCACCCGTACCTGGCCGGCCTCGCCCTGGGGGCCTCGGCACGAGCCGAACATGACGGAGTGCCGGGAGCGCAGATCCAGCGTCTGCGCACCGCGCTCTGCAGCCCCCTCGGCGCCCTCGGCGACCAGCTGTTCTGGGCCGGCCTGGTCCCGGCCCTGATGTCGCTGGCGCTGGTGGGCCTCGCCCTTGGGGCCGGCGCGTGGATCCTGCTGCCGCTCGTGGTGCTGTACAACGTGGTCCGGGTGCTCGTCACCCGCTGGGCGCTCCTGACCGGACTCGACACCGGCCTGCAGGTGGGGACGGCCATCTCCGCCTCGTGGCTCCCGAAGGCCGTGTCGCGAATTGCCGGGCCGGCGGGGTTCTGCGCGGGGATGGCGCTGCCGATCGCCGGTGCCTGGTTGTTGGCGCCGTGGGTGGCTGCGATCCGCGCCCCGGTCCTGGTGACGCTCTTGAGCGGTGCCATCACGCTGGCGGCGCGACGGTGGGGCGGGGCGCGCTGGTCGTCACTCCGCGTCGGGCTGGTGCTGGCCGCATTCACTCTACTCTGGACGAGGTTTTCGCCGTGATCGAACGCCAAGCGACGATCGTGAATCCGCTGGGAATGCACGCCCGGCCGGCGGCCCGTCTGGTCAAGCTGGCCTCCGGCTTCCAGTCGCACATTGAACTCGTCAAGGACGACCTGGCGATCAACGGCAAGAGCATCATGGGTGTCATGATGCTCGCGGCCGAATGTGGCAGCAGCATCACGATCCGGGCCGAGGGGCCGGATGCCGAGGCCGCCCTCGACGCGCTCGTCACGCTGGTGGCGGAGGGGTTTGGCGAATCGTGACCGATCCGCGCCGGTTGCAGGGAATCGGGGTGTCCCCCGGGGTGGGCTTTGCGCCCGCCATGGTGGTGCACTGGGGGTTTCCGGACGTCCCTGACCGGACGGTGACGGAGCCGCAACTCGAGGGTGAAGTCGCCCGCCTGCACGCGGCGGTACGGGAAGCCGTGGCGGGGTTGGAGACGCTGCGGGAGCGCGTGCTGGTCCGGGCCGGGGTGGAGGAGTCGCGGATTTTCGAGGCGCAGATCCTGATGGTCCAGGATCCCGACTTCCTGGCCGGCGTCGAGTTGCTCATCCGGAAGAACCTGCTGAGCGCGGAGACGGCCTACGAATTCAAGGCGCTCGAGCTCCGGAACCTCTGGGCGAGTTCCGGCAGTGCGCAACTTCGCGAGCGGCTGGCGGATCTGACCGCGATTCAGCGGCGGGTCGTGTTGAAGCTGATGGGGCAGGCGGAGCGCGAGCCGTGGTCCGGCACGCTCGACGAGCAGGTGATCGTCGTGGCCCACGAGCTTTCTCCCGGCCTGACGGTGCAGCTCGACCGGGAGCATGTGGTGGGGCTGCTGAGCGAGGAGGGCACCCGAACCTCGCATGCCGCCATCCTGGCGCACTCCCTTGGCATTCCGGCGGTGATGGGCGTGGCGGGGGCCATCCAGCGCGTTCGGGACGGCCAGATGATTCTTATCGACGGTCGCACCGGCACGGTGATTCTGGAACCGACGCGGGGTGAGCTGGAAGAAGCGAAGACCCGGCTGCACCGGCGCCACCGGCTCGAGCTGAAGCTTGAGGCGGGGCTGTCGGCACCCGCCGTCACGCCGGACGGGCGGCGCCTGTCACTCCGGGGCAACGTTGACCTGCCGGAAGAGATCGAGACGGCTGTGCGGCACGGGGCAGAGGGCGTCGGTCTCCTGCGCACCGAATTTCTCCTGACCGGCCGCGCGGTGGTGCCAACCGAGTCCGAGCAGACCGAATATTTCAAACGGGTGGCACAGGCGTTTCCCGGCCAGCCGGTCGTGGTGCGGACGTTCGACCTCGGCGGCGACAAGTTTCCCGTGGCTTTCGACGCGCCGATCGAGGCGAATCCCTTCCTCGGATGGCGTTCGATTCGGGTGTGTCTCGACCATCCCGAAATCTTCCGGCCCCAGATCAGGGCCATCCTGCGCGCCGCCGTGGGGCGGGACATCCGCATGATGCTGCCGCTCATCACGCGGGTCGACGAGGTCCAGCAGGTGCGCGACCTGGTCGATGAGGAGCGGGCGGTCCTGCTGGCCAACGGAGAGCAGGCGGCGGAACGCATCCTCATCGGCGTCATGATCGAGACACCCGCGGCGGTCATCCTGGCCGACCGGCTGGCCGCAGTTTCCGATTTCTTCAGTGTGGGGACCAACGACCTCACGCAATACACGCTGGTGGTGGACCGCGGCAACGCGCGTCTCGCGGACCGTTTCCGGACCGAGCATCCCGCCATTCTCCGGCAGCTGCGATCGGTGCACCTGGCGGCCAGTGCCGCCGGCATCCCCGTCAGCATCTGCGGGGAGATGGCCTCGGAACCGCTGTCCGCGGTGCTCCTGATGGGACTGGGATTCGTGGAGTTGAGCGTGGCGCCACCGGCCCTCCCACTGCTCAAGCTGATCGTGCGCAGCGTCCCGGCGTCGGTGGCCGAGGCGGCCGCCACGGAGGCGCTCGAGGCGGCCACCTCCGAGGAGGTCCGAGCCATCTTGCGCACCGCCGTCGGGGCGCACCTTGATCTTGCGCTGATCGATCCGGCCGGCGCGTTGCCCACGTATCGACCGCCCACTAGTATTCCATCGAACTGACCGCTCTCATTCTTCTCTCAATGGTTGCCTGATGACTGCCAAGCGCGTGAAGCACAAGCGATACCTGTTCACGTCCGAGTCCGTGACCGAGGGCCACCCGGACAAGGTGGCCGACCAGATTTCCGATGCCGTGCTCGACGCGATCCTCGCTGAGGACCCGCACGGGCGCGTGGCGTGCGAGACGCTGGTCACCACCGGCATGGTCATGGTCTCCGGCGAGATCACCACCAAGACCTACGTGGACATCCCGGGCATCGTCCGGCGGACCATTGAGCGGATCGGCTACAACGACGCCACGCACGGCTTCGACGCGCACACCTGCGCGGTGCTCTCGTCGATCGGGCGTCAATCGCCCGATATCGCCATGGGGGTGGACGAGACCGGCGACAAGGCGCAGGGCGCCGGCGACCAGGGGATGATGTTCGGGTATGCCACGCGCGAGACCCGCGAGCGGATGCCGCTCCCGATCATGCTCGCCCACCGGATTGCCGAGCGGCTGGCGGCAGTCCGCAAGGGTGCCCACGGCCTCGATCGGCTCGAGTGGCTCCGGCCGGACGGGAAGTCCCAGGTGTCGGTCGAGTACGAGGGGAACAAGCCGGTGGCGGTGCGCACCGTGGTGGTGTCGACCCAGCACGCCGAGCGGCACGCAGGCCGGCAACTGGCGCAGTCGACCATCCGGCAGGCCATCATCGAGCATGTCATTCGCCCGGTGCTGGAGAAGGCGGGCTTCGGCGACACGCGGGTCAAGTTCCTCATCAACCCGACCGGCCGCTTCGTCATCGGCGGCCCGCATGGCGACGCCGGACTGACCGGTCGGAAGATCATCGTGGACACCTACGGCGGCATGGCGCGACATGGTGGCGGCGCCTTCAGCGGCAAGGACCCGTCGAAGGTGGACCGCAGCGCCACCTATGCCGCCCGGTGGGTGGCCAAGAACATCGTCGAGGCCAAGCTCGCCGAACGGTGCGAGGTGCAGGTGGCCTACGCCATCGGTGTCGCCGAGCCGGTGTCCATCATGGTGGATACGTTCGGGACCGGCGTCATGCCCGACGAGCGCCTGGAGCGCGTGGTCCGGCGGGCGTTTGACCTCACGCCGCGAGGCATCATCACCGCGCTGAAGCTCAAGCGCCCCATCTATGGACCGACCGCCGCCTACGGCCATTTCGGCCGGAAACCGGTCAAGGCCAAGGTGAACGGGCGGGTGCAGGAGTTCTTCACGTGGGAACAGCCCAGCCGGGTGCGCGCCCTGCTCAGCGAAGCGCGGTAGTGCCCCGATGATCGAGGTTCAGGTGGCGCATCTCGGCCTCGATCAGAACACGAACAGCCCCGTGGTCCTGCTGAAGGAGCGCGATGGGGAGCGGGTCCTGCCGATCTGGATCGGGCCCGCCGAGGCGAGCGCCATCGCCATGGAACTGCAGGGGGTCAAGGCGCAACGACCCATGACGCACGACCTTCTGAAGCACGTGATCGTCGGATTGGGCGGCGAACTGCGCCGGGTCACGATCACGAACGTCCGGGACAATACCTATTTTGCCGAACTGCTTATCCGCCGCGACGAACAGATGGTCCAGGTCGATGCCCGCCCTTCCGACAGCATCGCGCTGGCGCTCCGGCTCCGGGCGCCGATCTTCACCACGGATGACCTCCTCAATCACAGCGGGACCGATGCCGGCCCGCCGGCACCCGAGCGTCGGCTCGACGCCGAGTCTCTCAAACAGTACCTGGAAAAGCTTGATCCGCAGGATTTCGGCCGCTTCACGCCGTAGTGCCGCCCTCGTGGGAGCCGGGGTTGCGCTCCTCACCGCCTCGCCTCTCGCGGGGCAAGTCCCCCTCAGCGTCTCCGGAACGGTTGTCCGCGTGCACGATGGCGACTCCACGTCCGTGGCGGGCGTCCCCGTCACGCTGCACCGGGTCGGCCGCACCGCCCAGGGCGCGATCGATTCGACGGTGTCGGATCGTGACGGAGCCTTCCGTTTTCGCAGCGTCGGTGACACGGCGGCGATCTACCTGGCGAGTGCGCGGTATGCGGGGATCGAGTACTTCAGCGAACCGATGCGCGCGCCTGGGGCGGGGAGGATCCGGCTCGTGGTGTCCGACACCTCCTCCTCCGCCCCGGTGCGGCTCGGGAGCCGCCATGTGATCATCCGGCCTCCCGATGAATCCGGGACGCGGGCGGTCCTCGATCTCCTTACCATCCGGAACGACGGTCCGGACACCCGCGTCGGCCGCGACAGCCTGGGCGCCTCATGGGCACTCGAACTCCCCGCCGGTGCGCTGCAGCCCGAGGTGTCGGAGGGGGACGTCAGCCCGACGGCCATCCGGTTCCAGGGTGATTCGATCCTGGTTCTGGCGCCGATCGCGCCCGGCCGCAAGAACATCATGGTCAGCTATCGCCTCCCGGTCGCGGTGAATAAGCCAAGCTGGCTGTCGCCGGTCGACTCGTTCGATCTGCTGGTCGAGGAGCCCGGTGCGACCGTGCAGGGCGCCGGGCTCGCGGCCGTTGCACCGGTCGAGCTCATGGGAAGCACGCTTCGGCGCTGGACGGCCGTGCCTCCGACCGGCGCGTCGGGTGAAGTGGACTTCAGCGCGGCGTCCGGACTCGGAAAGGCCCTCTACTGGCTGGTCGGAGTCGTCGGGCTCCTGTTGCTCGGTGGGGCAGGACTCGCCTTCCGCCGGGCACGCCGGACCGGCGACATGACCGCAGCCGCCGCCCCCGTGAACTTCATCGACGAGCTGGCCCGCCTCGACGCGAAGTACGTCGGCAGGCAGGATGAAGTCCCGGCGAAGGAATGGGCGGCGTACGAAGTGGAGCGGGCGCGACTCAAATCAGCCGCCCTTGCCCGGGGCCGCTCCCGACCGTAGGTTTGCGGCAGTCATAACTGATCGACAGCGAACGCAGATTTTCGGAAGCCGGTGCAATTCCGGCGCGGCCCCGCCACTGTAACGGGCAACATTCTCCGCTCACGACGCCACTGGGAAACCGGGAAGGCGAGCGGAGGCCCGAAGCCAGGAGACCTCTCCGTTCGCGCCACCGCAAGTTCCCTCGGGGGAGGGACTGGTGGCGTGCCCCGGTGTCATTCTGCCGAGTCCCGCCCATCTCCGCCCTCCCGGAAGTGGGCGATTTTCTTTGAGACAGAGCCGTCGCTCCAGCTGGTTGTTCGTCGCGCTCCTGCTCGGCATGGCGGCGTGCAGCGAGGGACGGGCACCCGCGTCCGCGCCGCTCACGGCGGTGGACGATCTAGGCGACACGGTGCGCCTCGCCGCGCCGGCCACCCGAATCGTGTCGCTCATCCCGGCCACAACCGAGCTGCTCTTTGCCCTCGGGCTTGGGGATCGCGTTGTGGGGCGCACCACCTGGTGCGACTATCCCGCCGCCGCGAGCCAGGTGCCCAGCCTCGGCGATGGTCTCCAACCCAACCTCGAAGCGATCGTCGCTGCGCGACCGGACCTGGTCGTCCTGTACAACTCCACCCAAAATGTCACGGCGGCCGAGCGGCTCCGCGCCCAGCAGATTCCGACGCTGCTCGTCAACACCGATCACCTCTCGGATGTGCCACGCCTCGCCCGCCTGCTCGCGCCGCTCGCCGGCAATGCCGCCGCGGGCGACAGCCTCGCCCGCCGTTTCGAGGCCGAGCTGGACAGCGCCACCGTTCGGGCTCCCGCAGTGGAGAAGCGCATCCTGATCCTGGCTTGGGATCAGCCGCCGATCGCCATCGGGGCGGGGAGCTTTCTCAGCGAGCTGGTCGCGCGGGCCGGTGCACGAAATGTTTTCGACGACCTCGCGGCACCCTCTGCACCCGTGAGCCTGGAGGCGATCGCCAGTCGCAACGTCGATGCCGTGCTCGTGCTGGGGGACACGCTGCCGGCATGGGCCGGCCGACCCGAGTGGCAGGCGGTCAGCGCGGTGCGTGCGCATCGGTTTGTCTATGTGCCGGCAGACCTCTTCAGCCGCCCGAGTCCGCGAAGTCCTGCGGCGCTGCGGGCGCTGATTGCCGCCCTGCAGACGGGAACCGCCTCGTGACCCGGGGCCGGTGGACCGTCCTGCTCGGTGCCGCCGCGCTGGCCCTGCTCGCCGGGCTCGTGGCAGGTGCGGTCGACATCGGGTGGGAGGGACTGCTGGGCGCCTTCTTCCCGGCGCCCACGGGCGACGCCGCCCTCGTGCGGTACCTGCGGATGCCCCGTGTCCTCTTGGCCTTCCTTGTGGGCGGCGCGCTCTCGGTGGCGGGGGCCTCGCTCCAGGCCCTGGTGAGGAATCCCCTCGCCGACCCGTACCTGGTCGGATTGTCCGGCGGGGCGGGTCTCGGCGCCGTCCTGGCCATCGCGCTCCACCTCGGCGGCGTGTGGGCGGTGCCGATCGCTGCGTTCGCTGGTGCGCTGGGCGCCGTCGCCATCGTCTACCGACTCAGCGTCGTCACGGGGCGCCGACTCGATCCCCATGTCCTCCTGCTCGGCGGCGTCGTCGTCGGGGCCTTCGCCGGTTCCCTGATGAGCGCGGTAATCATTCTTGCGCCTGCGGCGGAACTGCGCAGTGCCATGCTATGGCTCCTCGGGGGCTTCGGCATGGCTTCGTGGCCGGCGGTCGTGATTTTTGCCGCGTACGCCCTGGTGCCGCTCGGCCTGCTCGCCGCGAGTGCCCGCGGGCTCGACCTCCTCACGCTCGGGGAGGAGAACGCGCAGCACCTCGGCGCCGAGGTGGAAGTGCTCAAGCGGCGGGTGTATCTGTCGGTGGCGGCGCTCACGGGAGCCGCCGTCGCCGTGTCCGGTATCATCGGATTCGTCGGGCTCGTGGTGCCGCACGTGATGCGGCGGTGGGGCGGGCCGTTGCACCGGCAACTCCTCCCGGCGGCGTTTCTGGCCGGTGGTGGGTTCCTCGTGCTGTCCGATCTCCTGGCGCGGAGCCTGTTCCGGCCGATGGAACTGCCCGTCGGCGTCGTCACGGCGCTGGTCGGGGTGCCGATCTTTGCCCTCCAACTGCGGCGGTCGATGCAATGACGCTGCGCGGCGTGAATCTCGGCGTCCGGTATCCCGGCGCACCGCTCCCGGCGCTCCGGCAGGTGAACTGCGAGGTGGCGCCAGGGCGCCTGCTGGCCGTCGTGGGCCCGAACGGAAGCGGCAAGTCGACGCTCCTCCGGGCGCTGCTCGGCCTTGCCGAACTCGAGTCAGGGACGGTGACGCTCAAAGGCCGCCTGTTGGCCGACTGGCGGAGACCGGAGATCGCCACGGTCCTTGGGGTGGTGAGTCAGCGGGAGGAGATCCTCTTCCCGCTCACTGTGGAAGAAGCCGTCCTCATGGCCCGCTACGCGCGCCTTGGACCGCTGGCGCCTCCCGGCGAGCGCGATCGGGCCGCCGTACGCGACGCGCTCGAGCGGTGTGACGCCTGGTCGCTTCGGCACCGCCGGACGGAAACGCTCTCCGGCGGTGAATGGCAGCGGGTCCGGGTGGCGCGGGCCCTGGCCCAGGAACCCGAAGCCCTGCTCCTCGATGAGCCGACCGTGGCGCTCGACGTGCGCCACGAGATGGAGGTCTTCGAGCTGGTGCGCGCCCTGGTCGACGCCGGACTCGGGGCGCTGGTCATCACGCACCACCTCAACCTCGCGGCGCGGTACGCCGACGAGCTGCTGCTGCTCAACGAAGGCAGGGAAGTGGCGCACGGGACACCCGCCGAGGTGCTGCGCGAGGAAACGCTCTCATCCGTCTTCCAGTGGCCCGTGGCGGTATCGCCGTGGCGAGACGGCGCGCCACAGGTGGTTCCCCTCCGTCCCACGGAGGTGCAGCGTCCATGAAGGCGGCGATCGTCGCGCTGGCGTTCGCGATGTCCGTCCCTGTGCTCCTCCCGGCCCAGGCGCCGGGGATCGTCGAGGGACAGGTGCTGGATGCGGCCACTGGCGCGCCGGTCACCTCGGCCAAGGTGGAGATCGCATCGGTGTCTGGCGCCGTCGGCGCGGACGGGCGGTTTCGCCTCGGTGGACTGCCACTCGGCCCCGCGGTCCTCGTCGTGACGGCGGTTGGCTATCGCCCGAACCGCACTGAGTTCGAACTGCTCCCTGGACTGACCATCGAGCGAACGGTACGCCTCGACGCGATGCCACCGGTGCTTCCGGAGATCAGCGTGCAGGCCGCACGCGGGCAGGGAGGAATGCTGGGTCACGAGGCGCTGGTGCAGCGCGGGAGCGACCTCGCTTCAGCGCTCGACGGATGGGAGGGCGTGGTGGTGCGGAGGAGTGGGGGGAACGGTCCGGCTTCGCCGCAGGTGCGGGGAAGCGCCCCGGAGGAGGTCATCGTGCTGGTCGACGGGTTTGCGATCAACGATCCTCTGACCGGTCGCGCCGATCTGAGTCGGCTCGCTACCCGTGATGTGGCCTCGGTCCACATCCGGCCGGGAGCGCAGTCCGCGGGTGGCGCCGGAACCGCCGTTGGCGGTGTCATCGACATCAGGAGCCAGGCGCGGGGCGACGCCGATATCTCCGGCTGGATGGGCAGCCATGGCTCCGGCGGGGGTACGCTCGCGAGTTCGATTGCCGGCGTGCGCCTGTTCGTCCGGGGGGAACGGCTGGCGGACGACTTCCCCTATCTCGTCCCCGCGAACAGGGGAGGGGGCGAGGCGATCCGGGGAAACGCGGGGGGCACGATCGGATCGCTGTCGTTTCGGAGATCGGGTGCCGTGGCCGTTCAGGGGCGCGCGAGTGCGTCCAGTCGCGGACTTCCGGGGTCAGTCGGGAACGAGACGCCAAACGCCACCGCCGAAGATCGGGCCGCCTTCCTGGGTGTGACCATCACCGGAGGCTCGACCCTGAGCGGGTCGGTGCAGTACCTCCGGACGCGGGCAGCGGATCCAGCCCCGCCGACCGGTGCCGCCTACGACGTGCAATCGACCGGCTGGAGCGGAACGGCGGACTGGTCCATTGGACTGCCGCTCGTCGTCGGCGGATGGCAGGGAGACATCGAGCTCGGCGCCGCGGCGCGTCACGACACCTATCAGGGAGCTGTGGTCCGAGACGGCACCCAATTTTCTCGCGGTGGGGTGCGTGCCATCGGTACCTTTCGCCCAGCGGCGGCTGCTCCCTGGTCTCTGACTCCGTCACTGCGGCTCGACTGGTGGACCGGAGAGACCGCCCCGCTGGGGAGTGCGCGTCTCGACGCGGGATGGCGGAAGAACGGGACGGCCTTGCAGGCGTCCGTCGGCTCCGCCGTGTCGGCCCCGCCGCTGGCGGATCTCTTCTTTCGTGAGGGAGTGGGGGTGGCGCTCAACCCCACGCTTCGACCCGAGCGCGTCGCCTGGGAAGTGGAGCTTGGTGTGACGCAGGACTGGTCGGTGCTGGGGTCTCCCGCCACTGCCTCCGTCAGGGGATACTACGGACGGGTGGACGACATGATTCTGTGGGCTCCCGGCGCCGGGTTCATCTGGAGCCCGCGCAACTTTGACGTGATACGGCGGGGAGTCGATGGTTCGTTGAGCGTCCGATTCCTCCGCTCCGTGACCGTGGCGGTGCAGGGCGCCTGGACCCCCGTCACCTATGACGTCCCTGGTGGCGCACAGGTGCAGTACCGGCCGGTGGGGACGTGGGGAGCGTCCGCGGGGTGGGTGTCCGCAGGTTGGGGGGCTGACGCGCGGTGGCGCTGGGTGGGCGAGCGATACCCGAATCCGGGCGGCGTCAACCCGCGTCCGGCCTACGGTGTGATGGACATCGGGGCTGAACGCGCCATCGGGACGGCGATCGTGCGGGCCGACCTGCGCGACCTCTTCGATACGCGCGCCGAATTTCTCGCCGGCTATCCCAGTCCCGGGCGCACGGCGGTCGTCTCTATTTCTCTGGAGTGGCAATGATGGGTCAACATCCGCTGCGCAGCGTGTTCTTTGCCTGCCTCTCGGCGTCTGTCGTGGGGTGTGCCGATCCGGAAGCGCCGCTGCCCGCGCCCTCCGAAGTGGTGCTGGTCGTGAACTCGATCGAATCCTCGCTCAGCGTCATCCCGATTCATTCGACGAGTGCGACCTACAAGATTCCGCTGGGCGGGACGACTCCCACGCCCGTCGGTGTGTCGGCGCTCGGCGCGTATGCGGTCGTCCCGATGGGGGTCGATCATGCCGCCACCATCGTCGACCTGGCGACCGGCACCGTGTCCCGCGTCGTCCCGCTGGCTGACGGCTCCGACGCGACCGGGTCGGCCATCGTGGACGATTCCATCGCCTATGTCGCGAATCCCGGCCTGAACACCGTCACACGCATCAACTACCTGACGGGGGACACGGCGAGCGTGGACGTCGGGGTCTACCCGCAAGGCGTCGTCGCCACGCGGGGCAAAGTCTTCGTCCTCAACGGCAACCTGGTCAACTTTGCCGTGGCCGGTCCTGGGTGGATCACGGTCATCGATCCCATCACCAATGCCAAGGCGGTCGGCATCGACTCGATCCCCCTGCCGGCGCCGGGCAACCCGCAGTTCGCCGTGGTCGGCGGCGACGGCCGCATCTATGTGATGAACGTGGGCAACTATGTCGACGACGGCCGCCTGTCGGTTGTCGATCCGGTGGCCCGCGTCGAGCTGGCCAACTTTGGCGGCTTCGGCCCCGGACCGGGTGACGTGGCCACCGATGGCGGCGACCGTCTCTTCGTCAGTTCGTTCACCGAGGGGCTGATGGAGTTCAATATCGCCACGCGCACACTGGTGCTCGGGGCGGGTGACGGCATTCCGATTCCCGACAACTCCGGCGTCGCCGTGGACAGCGACGGCCAGGTGTACGCGATTTCAGGGGGATGCGCCGGCGGCGGTGGCGGGGAGGCCCATATCCTGCGGGCCGATCTCACCGAGAAGAAGACCGTTGCCCTGGGGGTCTGCGCCATCGGGTCGGCCGTCACGCGCATCCCCGCGGAGTAGATTGGGGGATGCCCCCCGTGACCACGCCAGCGATCATCCTGGGCGCCCTACGCTACGGCGACACCTCGAAGATCGTGCGCCTCGCCACCCGAGATCTTGGCATTCGGAGTGCCTTGGCCAAGGGCGCGCTCCGGCCCCGGAGTCGTTTCGGCGCGTCGCTCCAGCTCCTGAGCGAGGGCGTCGCGCATCTCTATCTCAAGGACACCCGCGATCTCCAGACACTGGCCGCCTTCGACCTGACCAGCCTCCGGTCCGGGCTGGCCGCGGACCTCCCACGCTTCGCCGCGGCCGCAGCGATCGGGGAGGTCGCCTGGCGCTTCTCTCCCGCCGAGGCCCATCCCGACAGCTTTGATCTCCTCAGCGGGGCGCTGACCGTCCTCGAAACGGCGTCCGCGGAGGCCGTGGAGGTGCTGGGGCTGCGCATGCTCTGGCGCCTCGTGAGCGTGCTCGGGTTTGCCCCGGCGCTGAATCGATGTGCGCGTGACGGGACTCCGCTGGCCCTGGACGCGCCGCTCCGCTTCAGCGCGGCCGAAGGGGGAGCGCTCTGCCCGCGGTGTGCCGAGGGGCATGGGGTGACCACCCTCTCGCCGACCGATCGCAGCGACCTCGAGGCGCTGGTCAGTTCGACGGCCGAGCTGCCGGTCCTCGATGACCGACATGCCGCCTCGCACCGGAGGCTCTTTGCCCGCTTCCTTCGCCACCACCTGGCCGAGGGCGGGGAAATGCCGGCGATCACCTTCTGGGAAGACCGTCCCTGGGTGTCGGCATGATCGTCGGGACGGCGGGGCACATCGACCATGGCAAGTCGGCGCTGGTCGAGGCGTTGACCGGCCAGCGGATGGACCGGCTGCGGGAGGAACGCGCCCGTGGCATCACGATCGACCTGAACTTTGCGCCGCTCCGGCTGGCCGATGGGGTGGTGGCCGGCGTGGTGGATGTGCCCGGTCACGAGGACTTTGTTCGAACCATGGTTGCGGGGGCGGCCGGGATGGACCTCGTGCTGCTGGTGATCGCAGCCGACGAAGGGATCATGCCGCAGACGCGGGAACATCTCGCCATCGTCGAGGCACTGGGCGTGCCCCGTGGGATTCCGGTGCTGACCAAGAGCGACCTGGCCGACCCGGAGTGGCTGTCGCTGGTGCGGGACGAGGTCAACGCCCTGCTGGCGGGCTCGACGGTGGCTTTCGGACCGGCGCTGGCGGTCTCCGCGCGTACGGGCGCGGGGCTCGAAGAGCTGCGCGCCGCAATCGTGGAGGCAGGAGCCCTGGCCCGACCCCGCGACGCGTCGGCCCCGTTCCGAATGCCCGTTGACCGGGCCTTTTCGGTCGCGGGAGCAGGAACGGTCGCCACCGGGAGCATCTGGTCGGGCTCGGTGGCCGTCGGCGACCACCTTCGTCTGCTGCCGTCCAACCTGCCGGCACGCGTCCGGACCATCGAGAGCCATGGCGAGCGGAGCCCCCGAGCGATGCCGGGAAGCCGCGCGGCGCTGGGCCTCGCGCACCTGGATCGTGATGCGATTCGGCGCGGCAATGTCCTCGTCGACGACAGACTGCCATGGGAGCCGACGTGGGCGCTGGATGTGCGAATCCACCACCACGGTGACGCGGTGCGTCCGCTGACCTCGCGCACCCGGGTGCACCTGCACCTCGGCACGAGCGAAGTCGTGGCCCGGGTGCTCCCCCGTGCACCGATATCACCAGGCGCCTCGGGGCTGGCCAGGCTTCGCTGCGAGGCGCCGCTCGTGGCACGGGGCGGCGATCGATTCGTGCTGCGCAGCTACAGCCCGGTGTCCACCATCGGTGGTGGCGTGGTGCTCGATCCCCGGCCGCCACGCCGGCGAGCACTCTGGCCCGGGCAACTGGGCTCACTGGAGCCCAGGGAGCACCTCGTTGCGCTCCTCTTGCGGCATCCACCCGGGATGACGACGGCGTCGCTGGCGCTCCGGGCAGGTCTTCCCATCGACACCATCGTCACTCTCCTGGAGCGGGATGCCCGGGTACGCGAACTCGACTTCGGCTGGGTGCTGACCGACCTGCTCACGGAAGCCAGGGAGCGGGCGCTGCAACTCCTGACCCGGTACCACGCCGATTACCCCTCGCTGCCTGGTATGCCGGTGGAAACGTTACGGCGAACGGTCCATCGTGCCGCAGGGGTGGCCGAGGCCGCCGTGGGCGACCTGGCAGCGGCTGGATCGCTGCTGCTGGAGGGGGGAACGGCGCGGCTAGCGGGGTTCAAGCCCCGGATTGCCGGGGGGGCGGCGGCGGTTGACCGAGTCCTGACCGCGGTCCGGGCGGCCGGACTCGGGGCTCCGACGGTTGGGGACCTCCAGGCGCAGCTGGCGGGCGTGGATGTGGCCGGGGCGCTCCGTCTCGGGGCCGGTGAGGGCCGGGTCGAGGCCGTGACCCCCGACTGGTACGTTGCCAGCGAGGTGCTCGAGGATTTCAGGGACACCCTGACATCGGCGGCAGTGGCAGGGGACATCACCCTCTCGGCGGTGCGCGAGCGGACGGGGCTGTCGAGAAAGTACTTGATCCCCCTCCTCGAATGGGCGGACCGCCGGGGAATTACGCGACGGATCGGTGAGGCCAGGCGTCTCACTTGACACAGTGCTTGAAGGGGCCGCATACTTAGGGTGAAGTAGCGTAAGTGCGTCACTATCAATCGCTTCGACGGAGGTGCTTCCACCCGCTTCATAACCCTTGTTCGAGTGAGGTTCCGAATGACAGGCCGTGCCTGGACGGGGCTGTTGCTCGGGCTCATGGTGGGGATGGCAGCACCGGCGACAGCTCAGGTCCCGTCCGCCCCGCCTGCGTTTGAGCTTGGAGACAACTTCCCCAACCCGTTCTTCCCGGCCACGTCCATTCCGTTCGTACTGACACCGGAGGCTTGCACCGACGGTCATGTCCCGTTGGTGACGCTGGAGATCTACAACGTGCTTGTGCAGGTCGTCGCCGTTCCCGAACTTCAAACCGGGGGGCGCGAGCGAGTGCGCGGTCTCCGGCTCCAGTGTGGGTCCTATGTGGCCTATTGGAGCGGCCGCTATTTGGGCGACGAACGGGAGGTCACGCCCGGGGTCTACTACTACCGTTTGACCGTGGATGGTCGCAGTCAGGTGAAGAAAATGATCGTCCGCAAGGAGAATCAGCCAGCAATGTGAATCGATGGTCTCGGCGAGGGACATTCCATTCGGATGTCCCTCGCTGCGTTTGTAAACCTGTCGGTGGACGCTGTCAGAACGGCAGTTCTGTCCGGTATACCCCTTGCCCTTGTGGGTCACCATGCTAAGACCCGAACGCTTGACCTTAAAGGCCCAGGAGGCCTTCCGCGACGCCTCGGAAGATGCGCGGCGGCGCGGGAACCCTGTCCTCAACGATACCCACCTCTTCGCAGCCCTCCTCGCCCAGGATGAGGGGGTAGTGCAGCCCCTCCTCCAGAAGGCGGGCTTGAACATCGCGGCCCTCCGGGAGGAGGTCGAGCGGGAGCTCGCCCGGCTGCCTCGGCAGGAGGGCGCCACGGGGGAACCGACCTTCAGCAGGGAACTGCACAAGGTCTTCGACCGTGCCGAGGAGGAGGCGAAGGCACTGAAGGACGCCTATGTCTCGACCGAACACCTGATTCTGGGCCTCGCGGCCGAAAAGGGGACGACTGCCCGCAACCTGCTCAACGAGCAGGAGGTGACGGCGGACACCCTGCGGGAGGCGCTGGAGGGCGTTCGAGGCGGGCATCGCGTCGCGGATCAGTCGCCTGAAGACCAGTACCAGGCGCTGCAGCGTTTCACCCGCAACCTCACCGATCAGGCCCGCAAGGGGAAACTCGACCCGGTCATCGGTCGTGACGAGGAAGTCCGGCGGGTTATGCAGGTCCTTTCGCGCCGCACCAAGAACAATCCAGTGCTCATCGGCGAGCCGGGCGTCGGCAAGACCGCCATTGTCGAGGGGCTGGCGCAGCGCATCGTGCATGGCGACGTCCCGGAGTCGCTCAAGAACAAGGATATCGTGGCGCTCGACGTCGGCCTGTTGCTCGCGGGTGCGAAGTACCGGGGCGAGTTCGAGGAGCGCCTGAAGTCAGTCATCAAGGAACTGACCGAGGCCGAGGGACGGTACATCGTCTTCATCGACGAGATGCACACGCTCGTCGGGGCGGGGGCCGCGGAGGGGGCGGTGGATGCCAGCAACCTGCTCAAGCCCGCGCTGGCGCGCGGGGAGCTTCATGTGGTGGGCGCCACCACCCTCGACGAGTACCGGAAGCATGTGGAAAAGGACGCTGCGCTGGAGCGCCGGTTCCAGCCGGTCCTCGTGGGCGAACCCAATGTGACGGACACCGTCGCAATCCTTCGCGGGCTGAAGGAGCGCTACGAGGTGCATCACGGCGTGCGGATCACCGACAACGCCCTCGTTGCCGCGGCGACGCTCTCGGATCGCTACATCGGCGACCGGTTCCTGCCGGACAAGGCCATCGACCTGGTCGACGAGGCCGCCAGCCGGCTCCGGATCGAGATCGACAGCCTGCCGCAGGAAATCGACGAGGTGGAACGGCGGCTGGTGCAGCTCGAGATCGAGCGGCAGGCGCTGCTCAAGGAAAAGGACAAGGCCGGCAAGGAGCGCCGCAAGTCGGTGGAGCAGGAAATGTCGGAGCTCAAGGAGAAGAGCGCCGGGATGAAGGCGCAGTGGCAGTCGGAAAAGGCGGCCATCGGCGAGCTGCAGGCCGCCCGGGCCGAGGTCGACGAGCTCCGTACCGAGGTGGACCTGGCCACGCGCCGGGGCGACCTCCAGAAAGCCGCGGAGCTCCGGTACGGCCGGATTCCCGAGCTGGAGGCGACGCTGCAGACGCAGGAGGCCCGTCTGCAGGAGGTGCAGCGCAACGCCCGCTACCTGAAGGAGGAGGTGGACGCCGACGACATCGCCGAGATCGTCGCAAAGTGGACCGGCATTCCCGTCTCCCGGATGATGGAGTCGGAGCGCGAGCGGCTGACCCGCCTCGAGGAGGAACTCGCGGAGCGCGTCGTCGGACAGCCGCAGGCGGTGGCCGCGGTGTCGAACGCCGTCCGGCGGAGCAGGGCAGGGCTGCAGGACCCGAACCGGCCGACCGGCTCGTTCATCTTCCTCGGGCCCACCGGCGTCGGCAAGACGGAGACGGCGCGTGCGCTGGCCGATTTCCTCTTCGACGACGAGCGCGCCATCGTGCGGCTCGACATGTCGGAATACATGGAAAAGCACGCCGTCGCCCGGATGATCGGTGCGCCGCCGGGCTATGTCGGCTACGAGGAGGGTGGCCAACTGACCGAGGCGGTCCGCCGCCGGCCGTACAGCGTCGTCCTCTTCGACGAAATCGAGAAGGCGCATGCCGATGTGTTCAACGTGCTGCTGCAAATCCTCGACGACGGTCGGTTGACGGATAGCCAGGGCCGGGTGGTGGACTTCCGGAACACGGTCATCATCATGACCAGCAACATCGGCGGCGGCCATATCGTGGAGGCCGGCGCGACGGTGGACGAGGCGGCCTGGGCGGTCGTGGACCGGGCTGTCCGGAATGACCTGCGCCAGCATTTCCGGCCGGAATTCCTGAATCGCGTCGATGACATCATCGTCTTCCGTCCGCTGTCACGCGAGGACATTCGCCAGATTGTGGACCTCCAGCTGACGCGGCTGCACGCGCTGCTGGCCGACCGCAAGCTTGGGCTGGAGGTCACGCCGGAGGCGCGGCAACTGCTGTCGGAACTCGGGTACGACCCGGTCTACGGCGCACGTCCGCTCAAGCGGGTCATTCAGCAGCGGCTGCAGAACCCGATCGCGCTCGAGGTCCTGGAGGGCCATTTCCCCGAGGGCGCCACCATCAAGGTCGATCGCGACGGCGATGAGCTGGTGTTCACGAACGCCGTGCCGGCGCTGGAGCCCGCCGGTGCGTAGGGGTGGGGCCTCGCCGGCCGATGTCGCCTTCATGGAGGCGGCCCTGCGCCTTGCCCGGGCGGCTGCCGTCCGTGAGGAGGTGCCGGTCGGGGCGCTGGTGGTGCGGGAGGGGAAGGTCATCGGCCAGGCGCACAACGAGATGGTGCACCGGAAGGACCCCACCGCGCACGCGGAGCTCCTGGCCATCCAGGCTGCCATTGCCGCGGTGGGGGAGGATCGCTTGGTCGATGCGACGCTCTTCGTGACTCTGGAACCGTGCGCGCAATGCGCCGGCGCCATCGTCCTCGCGAAGGTCGGTACCGTCGTCTTCGGCGCCTGGGACAACCGTGCCGGGATGGCGGGCTCGGTGCATGACATCCTGCGGCACCCACGCCTGAACCATCGTCCCGAGGTTGTGGGAGGTGTGCTGGAGCAGGAATGTGGGGAGCTGCTGAAGGAGTTCTTCCGTGCCAAACGGTAGCCGGACGAGACTCCTCGTGGGGCTCGCTTGCGCTGTCTGGGTGTCCCTGGGTTGCGCCTCGACCCCTGTCATGAACTCGGTGCCGCTCGCGGGCGGCTGTGAACGCGCGATCTTCTACGGGCCCGCTCCGGTGCCGGCGGGGGGTGTGCAGTGGATCACCCCTGCCGAGGAGGGCGACCGCGACGACCTCGCACGGTGGTGCCGGACCGTCGGTCCGGCGCTGGTCGCCGCGCAGTCGGCCCGAGTCGAGTCGGCGCCGGTGCGGCAGTTTGCCGTCGTCTCGTGGAACCAGAATGTCGGGCGGGGTGACCTTCGACGGCTGGTGGCCGACCTGCAGGCGGGCGCACTGACCGGGGGCGAGCCCGTTCAGGAGTTCGTGATCCTCCTCCAGGAAGCCTATCGGGCCGGAGACGAAATCCCTGTCCGTCCTCCCGCCTCCGCACCGGTGCCGGCGGGTATTCGGGATCCCGATCCCGATGGTGCCCACCGCGAAGACATCCTGACCCTCGCCCGGTCGCTCGGCCTGGGGTTCTTCTACGCCCCCTCGATGCGGAACGGCCGGGAGGAGGTCGGGGAACCACGAGAAGATCGCGGCAACGCCATCCTCTCCACCATGCCGATGGAGGGATTTCGCGTGGTCACCCTCCCGCACGAACGGCAACGGCGTGCCGCCGTACTGGCCACGCTCCTCGTCCCGGGCCACGGGGAGTCGGAAGCACCGATCGCGCTCGCCAGTCTCCACCTGGACGTCTGGCCGGCGATTCTGCCGTCGCTCCTCGATCCCTCCCGGCGGAACCGGCAGGCAGGGGGTTTCCTGGCCGCCGGACCGGCGGCGGGCAGTCCCGTCATCCTCGGTGCCGATCTCAACGCGATTTCACCGGGCGATCCACAGGTAATGCTCTTCCGCGCGCGATGGCCAGAATGGGAGGAATCCGCCCCGTGCCACACGCGGGGTCCGTTCTGCACCGATTACCTCTTCACCGGTGACATGCAAGGGTGGGCGGTGTCGCCATATCGTGCGACCCCTGAGAGTTACGGCTCCGACCACCTGCCGCTGGTGACGGTGTTGACGAGAGTGGATGAGGTCGCTGAACGGCGTTGACCGTGCCAGTCCGGGCCCCTATTTTCGGGTATCGGCGCCGGCGGTGTTTGTGAAATTGATCCTGGTGCGCCGACGTGTTTCCGTGACAGGAGTGCCGATCCATGCCTGCCAAATTCGTGTCGAACAAGGATGAGACGATTCCCCTGTTCGAGAATCCGATGCTTGAGCGTCTCACACACATTCACCCGGCGACCCCGGCCGTGCTGTTCCTCCCGATTGCGGGATGGTTCCTCTGGCAGGGTCTGCAGCTGGGCACGTGGCCCATGGTACTGGGCCTGGTCCTCGTTGGGCTGTTCATCTGGACGTTGACCGAGTACTCGCTGCATCGCTGGGTCTTTCACTACCAGCCCAAGAGCGGTATCGGCCAGAAGCTGCACTTCCTGATGCACGGGATTCACCACGACTACCCGCAGGATCACACCCGGCTCGTGATGCCGCCCCCGGTCAGCCTGCCGCTGGCGGCCCTCTTCGGGTTTGCGTTCCGCGGCATCTTCGGCGTGCAGTTCCCGGCCATCTTTGCCGGCTTCCTCGTCGGGTACGTCATCTACGACACCACGCACTACGCGACGCACCACTGGAAGATGAAGGGGCCGATCGGCAAGTATCTTCGGGAGTACCACCTCCGTCACCACTACCGCGACGACGACCTCGGCTACGGCGTCAGTTCCCCGATGTGGGACTACGTGTTCGGCACCGTGGCACGGCGGACCCGCACCGACCGCCAGGCCGCGTAAGGGACGGAACGACAGACATACCCTGACGCACGGCGGGCCACCGAGATATCTCGGTGGCCCGCTCGCCATTCGGCGCCTGTCCGGTCTAGGGCGCCACCTCGTGGAACTCAAGCTTTCGCTCGTTCTCCTGCGCCCACCGCAGTGCCCACTCGTTTTCGAACAGCAGCAGCGGGTGCCCCTTGGCGTCGTAGAGCCTGAGACGCCCGCGCGCCGAGGCCGCCTGTTCGATCGCCTCGGGCGTCCCGGTTACCCAGCGCGGGTACCGGTACCCCACCGGTTCGAATCGGCAGGGGGCGCCGTACTCGTTCTCGAGCCGGAACAGCATCACGTCGAACTGCAGTTGCCCGATCGCGCCCACAATCGGCGCGGGGCCGGTCTCGCTCTCCGCGTAGAAGACCTGCGCGGCGCCTTCCTCGGAGAGCTCGCGGAGGCCGGTGTCGAGCTGCTTGCGCCGCAGGGGGTCGGCCGGGTAGGCGCGGGCAAAGTGCTCCGGCGGGAAGCGCGGAATGTCGTGAAACTCGAGGTCCGGGCCGGCGGAGAGTGTGTCGCCGATCCGGAGACTGCCGCGGTCCATGATGCCGATCACGTCGCCGGGCCAGGCCTCCTCGATGCTCACCCGCTCCCGCGCCATGAACTGCTGCGGCGCCGACAACCGCATCGCCTTCCCGGTGCGGATCTGCCGCACCTCCATCCCCGCCTCGAAGTGCCCCGAGCAGATCCGCACGAAGGCGACCCGGTCCCGATGCCGCGGGTCCATGTTCGCCTGGATCTTGAAGACGAATCCGGTGAAGTCCGGGGAGAGCGGCGACACGGGACCGATCGAGGACTCCCGGGCAACCGGTGAGGGCGCCAGCGTCAGGAACTCGCGCAGGAAGGGCTCCACGCCGAAGTTGCTGAGCGCGCTGCCGAAGTAGACCGGCGACAGGGTGCCGGCCAGGAAGGCATCGCGGTCAAATGGATGCCCCGCGCCCTCGAGCAGGTGGAGTTCGTCGGACAACTGGGACACTGCCTCCGCCCCCAGCTCCCGGGCCAGGGCCGGGTCGGCAAGGGTGAACCGCTGGGTCTGCGAGCGGGAGGCGCCGTGGTCGGTGCGCCGGTCGAAGAGCAGCACTTCGTTGGCCGTCCGATCCACCACACCGACGAACCGGTCCCCCTGATAGACCGGCCAGGTGGCGGGCCAGCAGGCGATGTCCAGGTCGCGCTCGACGTCGCCGAGCAGGGTCATGGGGTCCACGCCAGCCCGGTCGCACTTGTTGACGAAGGTGACGATCGGCATCCGGCGTCGCTTGCAGACATCGAACAGCTGGCGGGTGCGCTCCTCGACACCCTTCCGGTTGTCGAGGAGCATGACGGCGCTGTCGGCGGCCACGAGGGTGCGGTAGGTGTCCTCGGAGAAGTCCTGGTGGCCGGGGGTGTCGAGCAGGTTCACCTGGCAGTCGGCGTACTCGAACTGGAGGACGCTGGAGGTGACCGAGATGCCTCGTTGGCGCTCCAGCTCCATCCAGTCGGAGGTGACGTGGCGGTCGGCACGCCGCGCCTTGACCGTCCCGGCCAGGTGAATGGCGCCGCCGTACAGCAGGAGCTTCTCTGTGAGGGTGGTCTTGCCGGCATCAGGATGGCTGATGATGGCAAAAGTCCGGCGTCGCGCCACGGCGCGTTCGAGGTCGATTTCCCCTGATTCAGCCGCCAAGGTACGCTCTCCGTCTGGGTCGATTCAGCCGGGGTCGCTTGGCGGCGGCGGCATCGTCCGTTATTTTGCGGCCGGCGACAGATGCGCGGTCGCCGATGAGGACAGGTGTCCGAGTGGCTGAAGGAGCCGGTCTCGAAAACCGGTGGGCCCGCAAGGGTCTCGTGGGTTCGAATCCCACCCTGTCCGTTTCTATCGCTCCAACTCCCCAATCACAGCGGCGATCCAGTTCGTGGATTGACCTGCGACGCGCGGCGAAGCCGCGGCCCGGCTGGTGTCGCTGAAGCGACACGGCCAACCTGCCGCCGGGCCCCGGTGCCCCGCCGGCTACTGGCTCAGGTTCTTCCGCAGGGTCCCCACGTCCAGCACCGGAATCCCGCCCTCGGTCGGCACCATGATCACCATGTTGCTCGACCCCTTCATGTCGTGCAGCACCTCCAGATACTGCTTGGTCAGCTGCTCCGGGGTGAGCGTCAGGTTCAGCAGCCGCTGCTGATCGCTCTGCAGCCGGGCCACTTCCACCCGGTGCTTCTCGGTCTCGATCTGCTGCTCCTGGGCGATCTTGTTGTTGATGGCCTGGACCACCTGCGGGGGGGGCTCCAGGTTCCGGAGGTAGAACGCCGTCACGGTGGCGATGCGGAACCGCTCGCCGCCGTCCCGCGGCGTCGTGACCAGCGCCGAGTCCACCTCGTGCTCCATCGTCTGGGCGATCAGGTTCCGCTTGGACACCTCGTTGATGGAGAACTCCACCATCCCGTCCCGCACGCCGTTGCGGATCGCGTTCCGCACGATGTTGTCGATCTGCGCCTGGGTGCCGATCTCCTGGAAGAGACGCGGCGCCAGCGCGGGGTTGATCTGGTAGCGGAGGGCCGCGTCCACCTTCATCGACATCTGTTCGCTGGAGAGCGCCTCCATCCGTTCCGCCTCGTCGCCCACGCCAGGAAACTGCTCCTCCCGGGTCGAGTAGCGCTCCACCTCCGACCATGGGCTCACGATCCGGATGCCGGGCATCAGGGCGATGGGATCGACCGTGCCGAAGGCGTGTCGGACCCCGACGGTGCCGGGCTGGATGACGATCACCGCCGAGGTCAGCAGGATGAACCCGCCCAGGCCCAGGAGCCCCATCCCGACAGCTCGGCCGATCGTTCCGCCCTGGGACGGGCCCTTGGCCCGGATCCCAGCCGAGCCGAGAAGGACGAGCGAGCCGACAACCAGGACGAAGAAGCCGAGAACCAGGTGACTCATGGGGACTCCCACCAGTGAAAGGTTGGTGTAAGATAGAGGGCGTAGGGCGCAGGGCCAACGAGCCGACCGGAGGAATGCGATGGCGGATATGCCGCGGGATCGGATTTATGTCGGGGCGCAGGGCCACGTGGTGGCGCTCGAGGGGGCGTCGGGCCGTGAAGTCTGGCGGACCAAGGTGCGGGGCCGCGGCTTCGTGACCGTCGGCGTCCAGGGCGACCGCCTGCTGGCGGCCACCGGCGGCTATCTCTTCTGCCTCGATCCCGTCACGGGCACCGTGCTGTGGGACAACGCGCTGAAGGGACTGGGGCTGGGCCTCGTCAGCATTGGCGGCGCGTCCACGCTGGAGGCCGCCGCGATCCAGGCGGAACGGCAGCGGCGCTCGGCGGCGTCCGCATAAGGCGGGAACGATGAACTCTGCAACCGGCTCACGGAGCGTGCTCGCCTCCACGTCCTTCCTGCCCAATGACCTGCTGGAAGACGCCCGGAAGCGGATCGGCGTGGCGGGGGTGGTGATCGCGGCCATCTGGCTCGTCATCATCGTGTTTTTGGGAATCGCCGGGCGATTCTTCGCCTCGGCACTGCCAAACCTCGACGCGACCTGGCCGGAACCGGGACGTTACTTCGCGATCACGGGCATCCTCGGTGGCCTCGGGCTGGCGTTTGTGGCCCGGCGGGTGGGGCCGCGTTCGCACTGGTTGCGCGACGCAGCCGCGCTGCTCATGGTCGGCACCTGCCTGATGCTGGCCATCCTCGAGTCACGGATCACCATCACGCAGCCCGGTCGTCTGTCGTGGGTGAACGTGATCATCCTGCTCTACCCGCTCATCGTCCCCGAGTCCCCCAGGCGGACGCTGGTCGTCTCGCTGCTCGCCGCGTTCACGGTCCCTGTCTCACTCGTGCTGGCCAGCCTCCGGGGGGTGGCCCTGCCGAGCGAGACGATCTCCGTGGTGCTCCTGATCGTGCCGCCGTTCCTCTCTGCCGCGATTGCCGTGCTCCCCGCACGGCTCATCCGCCAGCTCGGTCAGGCGGTGAAGGAGGCCCGGGAAATCGGGGCGTACCGGCTCGGGAAGCTGCTCGGGGAAGGGGGGATGGGGCAGGTGTTCTACGCCACGCACCAGCTCCTGGCCCGGCCCGCGGCGGTGAAGCTCATCCGTTCCGACAACATCAAGGGCGTCAGCGCCGAGTCGGCGCGGACGGCGATGGAGCGGTTCCGCCGCGAGGCGGCCGCGGCGGCAGCCCTCACCTCCCCCCACACCATCGCGCTGTATGACTTCGGGCCGACTGGCGATGGGAGCTTCTTCTACGCGATGGAACTGCTCACGGGGATGAGCCTCGAGGACATGGGCAAGAAGTTTGGGGCGCTCCCCGGCGAACGGGTGGTGTATCTCCTGCGCCAGGCCTGTCTCTCGCTCGCCGAGGCGCATCGCCGCAACCTCGTTCATCGCGACATCAAGCCCTCGAATCTCTTCGCCAGCAGGGCAGGGGTGGAGGTGGACTTCGTGAAGGTCCTCGACTTCGGTCTCGTCAAGGAGAACGTGGCGAGCGAACCGGCCGACATGAAGCTGACCGCCGCCGACGCGCTGACCGGCACGCCAGCCTTCATGGCGCCGGAACTGGCCCTGGGCGATCCCGACGTGGATCACCGCGTGGATATCTATGCCCTGGGGTGCTCGGCCTACTGGCTCCTGACGGGCGACCTCCCGTTCTATGCCACCAACACCGTGCAGATGCTCTTCAAGCAGGCCAACGAGCCGCCGCCGAAGCCGTCGGCCAAGGCACGGTTCCCGGTCCCCCCGGCGCTGGACGACGTCGTGCTCGCCTGCATGGCCAAGGCACCCAACGACCGACCGGCCGACGCCGAGACACTCATCACGATGCTCGACGCCGTCCGCTTCGACTCCCCCTGGACGCCGCAGCGCGCGCGCGACTGGTGGGATGAGCATATCCCGTCGACGCTTCCCCCGACGCCGATCGACAACCGGATGGCGGATCGCGGCGAGTGGATCCGCTTCCTGAAGGACTCGAAGGTCCAGTGAGGGAGCGCCCGCAGGACGTTGACCTCGCCCGATCCCGCGGCTAGTATGCCCCCCGGCCGAAGTCGGCCGCCCTGGACGGGTGCTCGAGTGGTTTAAGAGGCACGCCTGGAAAGCGTGTAAACGGTTTACGCCGTTTCGAGGGTTCGAATCCCTCCCTGTCCGTTCTGATCCCTCCTGCATTGCACCGGATACCGGCAGCCAGCTCGAGGGTTGACCTGCGGCCTGCGGCCTCGGTCTCCTTGCCCGCTGGCGCGGGCGGCGGATCGAATCCCTCCCTGTCCGTTCCCTCACATTGCTCCCTCGGCCGATCGCGGCTGAAGCCGCGGCTCGGCTGATGTCGCGGAAGCGACACGACCCCGCCGCCCCGCCCGGGAACCCTCTCCCGCCTCCCAGCGTATAGTTAGGGTCACCCATCGGAGCCTGACCTGTGCTGATCCGCCGCGGCGGGGACCTCCCCGCGTCTGCCGTCACCCCGGAATCGACCTACCTGAACCGGCGGGCCTTCGTGGCCGCTGCCGGGGGCGTGGCCCTTGGCGCCCTCCTGCCGCCGCAGTTGCGGGCGCTGGCCGGCCCGGACGACCTCAAGCCCACGCCGTACAAGACCATCACCACCTACAACAACTACTACGAGTTCGGGACCAGCAAGGAATCGCCGTCCGAACTGGCGGGGAGCCTCCGGGTGTCGCCCTGGACCGTGGAGGTGGCGGGCGAGGCCCGGCGCACCGGGCGGTTTGACTACGACGACCTGATCCGGCCGATTCCCACGGAGGAGCGCGTCTACCGCCACCGCTGCGTCGAAGGGTGGTCAATGGTGGTGCCCTGGCTGGGGTTTCCGCTCAACGAGCTCATCAAGAAACTCGAACCGACCAGCAAGGCGAAATTCGTCTCGTTCACCACGCTCGAAGACCCGGCCCAGATGCCGGGCCAGCGGAGCGGCATCCTCCCCTGGCCCTACGTCGAGGGGCTGCGGATGGACGAGGCCATGCATCCCCTCACCATCCTCGCGACCGGGTTGTACGGGAAGCCGCTCCCCAACCAGAACGGCGCGCCGCTCCGGCTGGTGGTGCCGTGGAAGTACGGGTTCAAGGGGGGGAAGGCCATCGTCAAGATCACCTTCATGGAAACCCAGCCGCGGACCACCTGGAACGTGGCGGTCCCGAACGAGTACGGCTTCTACGCCAACGTCAATCCCCAGGTGGATCACCCGCGGTGGAGCCAGGCCCGCGAACGGCCGGTCGGCGAGTTCTTCAAGAAGGACACGCTGATGTTCAACGGCTACGGCGACCAGGTGGCCAGTCTGTATGCCGGCATGAATCTCCGCACCAACTACTGACCCGCGCATGACACGGGCGCAGGTCATCCGGTGGGTGGTCAAGCCGCTGGTGTGGGCCGTGGGCCTGGGCATCCCCGCCTGGCTGACATGGGGAGCGTTCCACGATGCCCTTGGCAGCGATCCGGTCCTCACCATGCAGGAGTGGACCGGGAAGGGGGCGCTGGTCGGCCTCCTCCTGACCCTCTCGGTGACACCGCTGCGCCGGCTCACGAAGTGGAACGAGGTGATCCGCCTCCGGCGGCTCTTCGGCACCTTCGCCTTCTTCCTCGCGACGCTGCACTTCCTGACCTATCTCGTCTTCGACCAGTCGTTGTCGCTCACGATGATCCGTGACGATGTGATCGAGCATCCCTGGGTCACGGCGGGGTTCACCGCGTGGCTCCTGATGCTTCCGCTGGCGCTCACCTCGACGCGGGGCATGGTGCGGCGGCTCGGCGGGCGGCGCTGGCAGCGACTGCACCTGCTGGTGTACCTGGCGGCGGCCGCCGGGGTGTTCCACTTCCTCTGGCTGGTCAAGAAAGACACCACCACGCCGGCGCGGTTCGGCCTGGTCCTCGTCCTCCTGCTGCTCACGCGGCTGCCGCTCTGGAAGCGGCGCGCTTGATTCGATCCGGGGCTCCCGCTACTATTTGCACTCGATGCCCTCACGTTCCCCTTTGCTCGATGAACGAGCCATCGCACGCACCCTGGCGCGCATGGCCGTTGAAATCGTCGAGCGATGCGCCGGAACGGAGGGCCTTTTGCTGGTCGGGATCCAGCGCCGGGGCGTGGAGCTCGCCGAGCGGATCGGGCGGCTGATCGGCAGCGCCGAGGGGGTGGAGGTGCCCCTGGGCAAGCTGGATATCACGCTCTATCGCGATGACCTGCAGACCGTCGGTGTCGGGCCGGTGGTCGGGGAAACCAAGCTCCCCGGTTCGCTCGACGGACGGACGGTCGTGATCGTGGACGACGTGCTCCACACCGGGCGGACCATCCGCGCCGCCCTGGATGAACTGGCCGATTTCGGCCGCCCCCAGCGGATCCTGCTCTGCGTCCTGGTGGACCGGGGCGGCCGGGAACTCCCCATCCAGCCCGACATTGCCGGTCAGACCGTCCGCGTGCGGCCAGGAGAACGGGTGGATGTCTTCGTCTCCGAACTCGATGGCCATGACGCCGTGGAGCTTGCCCGTGTCAGCTGACGCAGCCGCCCTGGCGCTGGGCAAGGACCTGATCGGGCTCGAAACGCTGAGCCCGGCCCAGCTCCGCTTCATTCTCGACACCGCAGAGCCCTTCAAGGAAGTCAGCGAACGGGCCATCAAGAAGGTGCCGGCCCTCCGCGGCAAGACCATCGTCAACCTCTTTTTCGAAGCCTCCACCCGCACCCGCATCTCCTTTGAATTCGCCGAGAAGCGTCTCTCGGCCGACACCGTGAACGTGGCGTCGGCGGGTTCGTCCGTCTCCAAGGGTGAGACGCTGGTGGACACCGCCCGGAATCTCGAAGCGATGCGGATCGACATGGTGGTCATCCGCCACGGCTCCTCGGGCGCCGCGAAGTTCCTCGGCGACCGGATCGCGTCGAACGTGATCAATGCGGGCGACGGCAAGCACGAGCATCCGACGCAGGCGCTCCTCGACCTCCTGACCCTGCGCGACACGTTCGGAAAGATCGAGGGACTGAAGGTCGCCATCTGCGGCGACATCCTCCACAGTCGCGTGGCGCGCAGCAATATCTGGGGCCTCACCAAGCTGGGCGCCGAGGTCGGCATCTGCGGCCCCCCCTCGCTGCTTCCGCGCGATATCGAGGCGCTCGGCGTCACGATCCTGCCGAGGATCGAGGATGCGATCGCCTGGGCCGACGCCCTGAACGTCCTCCGCCTGCAGCTGGAGCGGATGCAGGCCGGGTTCATCCCGTCCCTGCGCGAATACAACCGGGTCTTCGGCGTCACGCGCGAGCGCCTGTCGCGCGCGCCGAAGGACCTGGTCATCCTGCACCCTGGCCCCATGAACCGCGGCGTGGAGATTGACAGCGACGTGGCGGACGGGGAGCACAGCGTCATCCTGCCGCAGGTCACCAATGGTGTGGCGGTGCGGATGGCGGTCCTGTACCTGCTGGCGGGCGGCACGGGAGCCGTGGCCGCGGCCGCACGAGGAGAGGCCGCGTGACGACGATCCTGATTCGTGGTGGCCGTGTCATCGACCCGTCGCGCGGCACGGACGGGCTGGCCGACCTCCTGGTGGAGGAGGGCAAGATCACCGCCGTCGGGCGCGGCGTGGAGGCGTCGCCGGGCGCCCGGATCATCGACGCCGCGGGCAAAGTGGTGGCACCGGGGCTGATCGACCTGCACGTGCACCTGCGCGAGCCGGGTCAGGAGGATCTCGAGACGGTCGCCTCCGGGGCGATGGCGGCGGCCGCCGGCGGGTTCACCGCCGTCTGCGCCATGCCCAACACCGATCCGGTTACTGACAACCAGGCTGCCGTCGGGTTCATCGTCAGCCAGGCCCAGCGTGCCGGCAAGGCGCGGGTCTACCCGATTGGGGCGGTGACCCTCGGGCAGCGCGGTGAACAGATGGCGGAATTCGGCGAGCTCGTGGGTGCCGGCGCCGTGGCGGTCAGCGACGACGGGAAGCCGGTCGCGTCCAGCCACATGATGCGCACCGCGCTGGAGTACGCCCGCACCTTCGGGATCCCGGTCGCCAATCACTGCGAGGAAATGAGCCTGGCGCAGGGTGGCGCCATGCACGAGGGGCTGGTCAGCACCCGACTCGGCCTGAAGGGAATTCCGGCCGCTGCCGAGGAGATCATGGTGGCGCGGGATATCATCCTGGCGGAACTGACGGGCGGGCACGTGCACCTCTGCCATATGTCCACCCGCGGCTCGGTCGAGCTGATCCGCCGGGGGAAGGAGAAGGGGATCCGGGTCACCGCCGAGGCGACGCCGCACCATTTCTCCCTGACCCACGAGCGGTGCGCCGGGTACGACACCAATGCCAAGATGAATCCGCCGCTGCGGGAATCGGCGGACGTTGCGGCGATCCGGCAGGGGCTGAAGGACGGCACGATCGACGTCATTGCCAGCGACCACGCGCCGCACCACTACGACGCCAAGGAACGCGAGTTCGATCACGCCCCGAACGGGATCATCGGGCTGGAGACGGCGCTCGGGGTGGCCATTCGCGACCTCGTCGAGTCCGGCGTGCTCACCCTGCCGGAGCTGATCGACCGGATGAGCACGCAGGCGGCCCGGATCTTTCACCTGCCCGGCGGTACCTTGGCGGTCGGCGCGCCGGCCGATGTGGTGGTGTTCGACCCGGCGGAGCGCTGGGTGGTGCAGCCGGAGCGGTTCTATTCCAAGAGCCGCAACACCCCGTACGCGGGGACGGAACTGGTCGGTCGGACGCACCAGACGGTGGTGCGGGGCCGGGTGGTCTACGACCTCGGGGCCGCCTAGGCCAACCGGAAGGGTCGCCGGGGTTCCCACCGCCCCGCACCGCGTTACATTTGGCGAAAGCGCACCGGTGCGCGCATTCTGACCGCCCGCCGTGCCGCCAGCTGTGCTGGCGTCCGCCGTCACGAGAGGGAAGTCCGACCATGGCGAAATCGACCCCCAAATCCGACAACCCGATCGACGCCCTGCTGGAAGAGCGGGCGCGGTTCCAGACGTGGTTGACGCGCCTCGACGCCGCCGGTTCCGACGCGCCCGCGGCGGTACGGGACAAGATTCGCGGGGACTACCAGCAGCGCCTCGATCAGGTCATCGAGGAGCTCCGGACCCACGCGGCCTCGGTGGCGGAGCAGCTGGCCACCCTGCGCGTGCGCGAGGACGACCTGGCCACCCAGGAAGCGGCGGCGCAGGAGACGCTGGCCGAGGCGGAATTGCGCCACGCAGTGGGAGAGTACGAGGAATCGGAGTGGGAACGGGTGCGGGGCGGCAGCGAGCGGGTGCTGATCGATGTGCGGGAGGAACTGGCGCGGGTCAGCGACGAGATCACCCGGCTGGGCGAGGTCCAGGCGCTGATCGCGGCCGAGCCGGAGGAACCGGAGGCCCCTGAGCCGGAACCTGAGCCGGAACCCGAGGTCGAGGCGACCGAGGCCGCGGCCGAGGAGTCGGACGGCTCGGATGATTGGGAGCCGGACATTCCGCTGGCCGAATCGCCGGCGCCGGTCATTCCCAGCGCGCCGCGGTTCACACCGCGCGCCAGTGGCCGGACCTCGGAGCCGGCTCCGCCGCGGACCATTCCATTTCCCAAGCGGACCGAGCCGTCGCCGGACGACCTGGCCTTCCTGAAGTCGATGGCCGATGAGCAGCCGGTACCCAAGCGGGGCAGTGGATCGACCTCGCGGGTGAGCGGCAGCGGTGCGCCGCCGGCCGAGGATGCACCGAAGCCGGGCGCCGGGCTGGAGCGGCCGAGCCAGGCCGCCGCGCCGAAGACGCTGAAGTGCGGGGAGTGCGGGACGCTCAACCGGCCCACGGAGTGGTATTGCGAGCGCTGCGGCGCGGAGCTGGCCGCGCTCTGAGCCGGCCGGTCTACCGCACGCAAACGGGGCCCGGCAAGCTGCCGGGCCCCGTGTCGTTGATGCGCTGTGCTGGAGGTCTACGCCTTGGCGTTGATGGCCTTGGCCAAGCGGCTCTTCTGACGCGCCGCCGTCCGCGGGTGCACCAGGTTCTTCCGCCCGGCGCGATCGAGCAGGCTCGCGGCCTCGGTGAGCGCCTTGGTGGCCTCGGCCTTGGTGGCGGCGGTACGAACGTTCTTGACGGCCGTGCGCAGCTTGCTCCGCTGGGCCTTGTTGCGGGCCGTGCGAACCTTCGTCTGGCGCATGCGCTTCTTGGCGGACTTGATGCGGGGCACAGCGGACCTCTCGGAATCGGTACGGCGGGAGGGCCCATCCCCCCCATCATGAGCAAGCGGGAATACTAGCCAGACACCCCCGCAACGTCAAGCGGCACGGTGCTTTGACTTGCTTCACGCCGTGGTGTATTGTTCCGCGCGCCATCAGTGGCGCCACACCCGGTCCACCCCACCCTCGATCCGGACGACGGTTGGAACAGCCTGCCGCCCTCACCTTGCCTGAACCGCCGACTGCGGCGTTGGGAGCCTCGCCGGCCTTCGTGGTCGAACTCGAGGCCTTTTCGGGTCCCCTCGATCTCCTGCTGCACCTGCTGCGGGAGGAAGAACTCGAGATCTCGGACATTCCGATCGCGCGGATCGCGGACCAGTTCCTCCACGTCATCCACGACCTCGGGCTCAACCAGGCGGCCGACTACCTGGAAATGGCGGGGCGCCTCCTCCGCCTCAAGGCGCAGATGCTGCTCCCGCGCCGGAGCGAAGAGGACGGCTGGGAGGATCCCCGCGCGGAGCTGGTCCGTCGCCTCCTGGAATACCAGCAGATCCGCGAGGTGGCGCTCTGGCTCGGTCGCGCGGCGGAGCGGCGGGCCGACCAGTATGCCCGCGGATACCTGCCCGCACCGCCTGCGCTCCCCCCACCGCCGCTGCAGGTCGACCTCGTGGAGCTGCTCGAGGCGGTGGCGCGAGTCATCGAGGGGATCCCGACGCCCGTCCTCCACCGGGTGGTGGCCCGTCCGCTCGATGTCGAAGGGGCAACCCGGCGGCTGCACGCCCTGCTCGAGGACCGGGACGAGTTCGGCTGGCGCGAGGCGCTGGGGCCGGAGCCGACCATTACCGATGTGCTTTCCACACTCCTCGCGCTGCTCGAACTGGCGCGCCGGGGGACTGTCTCCCTGACTCAGGCGGCTCCGTTTGCGCCTATGGTGATTCGCCGTGACACCTCTCGCGCAGTTGATTGAAGCGGCGCTGTTCGCCGCCGCCCGCCCGCTGACGGCGGAAGAGCTCACCGTCCTCGACGCCGACGCGTCGCTGGCCGATGTGCGGACCGCGCTCGAGCAGCTGCGGGAAGTCTACGACTTCAGCCAGCACGCCATCGAGCTTGTCGAGATGGCGGGTGGCTTCCAGCTCCTGACCCGGCCCGCCTTTGCGCAGGCCCTCGAGCGGGCCCAGTTCACCTCCCGCGCCTCCAAGCTCACCTCGGCGGCGCTGGAGACGCTCAGCATCATCGCCTACCGGCAGCCGGTGGGACGCAGCGAAATCGAGGAGATTCGCGGCGTGTCGGCCGGCGGCGTCCTGCGCTCGCTCCAGGAACGCGGCCTCATCGAGGTGGTCGGCCGGAGCGAGGCCCTCGGCCGCCCCCTGCTGTACGGCACCTCGCCGATGTTTCTCGAGCTCCTGGGGCTGAAGGATCTGTCGGACCTGCCGCGCGCGGAGGAACTGAGCATCGCCATCCAGCCCCCGCGGCCGCTGACGCCGGATGAAGACGCCGCCGCCGCCTACGTGCCGGCCGAATCGTGAGTGAAATGCGGCTGCAGCGCGCCCTCGCGCGCGCCGGGATCGCCTCCCGGCGCGCGGCGGAGGAACTAATCCGTGCCGGCCGCGTACGGGTGGACGGGAAGGTCGCCGAGCTCGGAAGCAAGGTCGACCCCGATCGGCAGAAGATCACAGTCGGCGGCAAGGCGGTGCAGGTCGTCTCCCGCCGCTGGCTCGCGTTCCACAAGCCACTTGGTGTCGTCACGACGGCGAGTGACGAGCAGGGTCGGCGGAACGTGCTCGAGTTCATCAAGGATCCGGCCGGGCTCACCTACGTGGGGCGGCTCGACGTCATGACGACCGGCCTGCTGCTCCTGACCACCGACGGCGAGGCCGTGCATCGCCTCACCCACCCCACGTACCGGGTCCCGCGGCGGTATACCGCCCTGGTCCACGGTCGATCCGCCGCCGAACTCGAGAAGCTGGTGCGCGAGCGGGTCGTGGTGGAGGGGCGCCCCGTGGTGGCGGAAGACGTCCGGGTGCGGCCCGGCAAGGAAGGGCGCTGCATCCTCGACGTGACACTGACGGAAGGCCGCAACCGGATCGTGCGACGCTGGTGTGAGGCGATGGGCCTCAAGGTCGAACGTCTGGCCCGGCTCTCGTACGGCCCCGTTCGGCTCGGTGACCTCCCCGTCGGGCGCTCACGGCCCCTCACGCCCCGCGAGGAGGCTGCGCTCTACAAGACGATTCGGCTCGATCCGTCCGGCGACTGACGGGCATTCGCCCCGCACGCGCGGACCACCCCCCGGAGGAGTACGCATGACCGCACCGCAGGCATCCACCCCCAGTGCCATCTCGGAACGCCTCCCGCTCGTCGTCAAGGAGGTCGGCCTCCGTATCGTCGGGCAGGACATGATGATCGAGCGGCTCCTCATCGGGCTGCTGACCGGCGGGCACGTGCTGCTCGAGGGCGTGCCGGGCCTCGCCAAGACCCTCGCCGTGCGTTCGCTGTCGGAGATCATCTCCGCCACCTTCTCCCGGATCCAGTTCACGCCCGATCTCCTCCCGGCCGACGTGATCGGCACGATGGTGTTTGACCAGAAGAACCAGGAGTTCCGGGTCAAGAAGGGACCGCTCTTCGCGCAAATCATCCTGGCCGACGAAATCAACCGCGCCCCCGCGAAGGTGCAGTCGGCGCTGCTCGAGGCGATGCAGGAAAAGCAGGTCACCATCGGCGGCGCCACCTTTCAACTGACCGAGCCCTTCCTCGTCCTGGCCACGCAGAACCCGATCGAGAACGAGGGCACCTATCCGCTGCCCGAGGCGCAGCTCGACCGGTTCATGCTGAAGGTGCGGGTCGGGTACCCGACGCGGGACGAAGAACGGGAGATCCTGCTCCGGATGGCTGGTGGTGCGCCGATTCCCGTGCGGAAGCTGCTCGATCCGGCGGGCATCATGGCGGCACGTGCCGAGATCGCGAACCTCTACGCCGACCAGAAGGTGCTCGACTACCTGGTTGATGTGGTCCGCGCCACGCGCGACCCGGCCTCGGTCGGTCTGTCCGAACTCAAGCCGTTGATTGCCTTCGGCGCCTCCCCGCGCGCCTCCATCGCGCTGGCGCAGGCCGCCCGCGCCCATGCCTTCCTCCGCGGCCGCTCCTACGTCGTGCCCGAGGATGTGCGGGCGCTGGCACCCGACGTTCTCCGGCATCGCGTGGTGCTGACCTTCGAAGCGGAAGCCGAGGACGTCGACGCCGACGTCGTCATCCAGCGCGTCCTGGCCGCGGTCCCCGTCCCGTGATGCCCGGCGCCCCCGCCTGGAGGCGCCTCCCGACATGACGCTGGTGTCCCAGGAAGTCCTCAAACAGGTCAAGACGATCGAGCTTCGCACCCGCGGGCTGGTGTCGTCGCTCTTTGCCGGTGAGTACCGCTCCACCTTCCGCGGACAGGGGATGGAGTTCGCCGAGGTGCGCGCGTACGAAATCGGCGACGACTACCGCACCATCGACTGGAACGTCTCCGCCCGCCTCGGCAGCCCCTACGTCAAGACCTTCACGGAGGAGCGGGAGCTTACCGTCCTCCTCGTGGTGGACCACTCCGGCTCCACCCGGTTCGGGGAGCCGCGCACCAAGGCGGGGCTCGCCGCCGAGGTCGCGGCCGTGCTGGCGCTCGCGGCCGCACGCCAGAGCGACCGCGTGGGCGCGCTGCTCTTTTCCGATCGCGTGGAGCAGGTGATCCCGCCCCGGAAGGGCCGGCGTCACGCGCTTCGGGTGATCCGGGACCTCGTCGCGTTCGAGCCCGCCGGGCGGAGCACCGATCTGTCGGCGAGCCTCACCTACGCGGTCCGGCTCCTGAACCACCGGAGCATCGTCGTCATCCTCTCCGACTTCCTCGCCCCCAACTGGGAACGGCCCCTCCAGCGTCTCGCCGGACGACACGAAGTGGTGGCGGTCACGGTGGACGATCCGCGCGAGCGCGCCCTGCCGGCGTCGGGATGGCTCGACCTGGAAGACGCGGAGTCAGGACAACGGGTCATGATCAACGCGGGGGACCGCGAGGTGCGAGGCCGACTGGCCAGCCTGGCGGAGCGCCGGGTCGAGGAGCGGCGCCGCAGCCTCGCCGCCGCGGGCGTCGATCACGTGGCACTCATCACGGGGCAGGACTATGCGCTGCCGCTGCGGCGGGCGTTCGCGCTCCGTGCCAAGCGGTTGCATCGCTGATGACCGCGCTCTTTTTGCTCCTCGCCCTGCAGCAGGCGCCGCTCCCGCAGGTCGGGGACACGATCTGGCTGGTCCGCACCATTCCCGCGCCCGTTGGCCGGGAGGCACGCGTGGCGCCCTGGAACCCCGAAGGGGCCGTCGAGGCTCTCGGGCCGGGGATGCTGGTTCGCCGCGGAGACTCGCTGGACGTGCGCTACCCGGCGGTCGGCTGGTTGCCGGGGTCGCACACGGTCGAGGTACCCGGCCCGGTGCTCGTGTCGCCCGACGGAACCACCGACTCGCTGCCGCCGGCGACGCTGACGGTGACCATCGCGAGCGTGCTGCCGGTGCTTCCCGGTGACTCGCTACCGCCTGCGCAGCCGGAGGCCGCCCCGATTCTCCGGCCGATCCAGACCGCGGTCCCGGTGCTGGTGCTGGTGTTGCTCGCCGTGCTCCTGCTGATTCCGGTCCACCTCTGGTGGCGCCGCCGCGGGCGTCCCATCACGGCGCCGAGCACCGGGGAGGCACCGCTGCCATCCGCGCTCCCGCTCGAGACCTGGATGAACGCCGGCGAGCCCCGCGCTGTGCTGGCCGCCTCCGCCGCGCGTCTCCGCGCCGCGGCGTCCGCCCACCCCTCGCCAGAAGCGGCGGCGCTGCTGCAGCAGCTGGACGACGCGCTCTTCGGGCCGGGCGATGTCTCGGCGGTCATCCCTCGTGCCGAGGCGGCGGTCGCCCTGGCCATGCGGCTCGAGGAAGCCCCGCCCGCATGAGCCTCGCGCGTCCCTTCCTGCTCCTGCTGTTGCTGCCTCTCGTCTGGTGGTGGTGGAGGCGACGAACGCCCTCACCCGGCCTCCTCTACAGCGACGTGTCGCTTCCGGCCGCGCTCGGCGGCCCGCCGTGGTGGCTTCGCCTGCCGCCCATCCTGCGCACGGCGGCGCTTGCCTGCTTCATCGTCGGCGCGGCGGGGCCGCGGGTCGGCGGGAGCCGAATCGAGATGAAGAAGGACGGCATCGCCATCGTGATCGCGATCGACATCTCGAGCAGCATGTACGCCGAGGACTTCGCGCCGTCGAACCGGCTGGAGGTGGCCAAGGCGCAGGCCATCGATTTCATCAACGGGCGCAGCGCCGACCGGATCGGACTGGTGGCGTTCGCGGCCGAAGCGCTGACCCAGGTGCCGGTCACGCTCGACTACCCGGTGCTCGAGCAGGCGGTCACCGATCTCCGGATCGGGAGCCTGGAAGACGGGACGGCCATCGGCAGCGGCCTCGCGACGGCCGTCAACCGGCTCCGTCGCGCCCCCGAAAAGTCGAAGGTGGTCCTGCTGCTGACGGACGGCGAGAACAACCGCGGACTGATCGACCCGCGCACCGCGGCGGCGACGGCGGCGTCGTTCGGGATTCGCGTCTACACGATCGGGGTGGGCACGGAAGGGGAAGCGCCGATTCCGACGGGGCGGAGCGCCACCGGCCTCCGCTACGAAGTCCTGCCGGTCCGGATCGACGAGCCGCTGCTGAAGGAGATTGCGGCGACGACGGGTGGCCGGTACTTCCGGGCGACGGACAGCGAGGCGCTCGCGCGCATCTTCAAGCAGATCGACGGCCTCGAGAAGACCCCGGTGCAGATCACCCGGTACCTGCACTACGAAGAACTGACCAAGCCGCTGGCCATCGCGGGGCTCGCGCTCCTCGGGCTCGAGTTGCTGATGGGCGCGACGGTGGCGGTGCGCGTCCCATGATCTTCGACTCGAAGTGGCTCCTGCTGCTCGCGCCGCTGATCGCGGCGGGTGGTGCCGCGCTCGCCTGGTGGGGGCGCCGCCGCCGCCTCGCCGCCACCGAGGCCTGGTCGGCCAGCCTCGGCGCCCGCGCCGCCCTCCGCGGTCGGGCCACGCCCTGGCTCATCGGCACGGCGGTTCTCCTGGCGTCGGTGGCTGTCGCGGGGCCCCGCGGCGGGCGGACCACGGTCAAGACCGAGGCGCGCGCGCTGAGCCTGGTCATCGCGACGGACATCAGCCGCTCGATGCTGGCCGAGGACGTCGCCCCCAGCCGACTCGGCCGCGCCAAACGGGAGGCGCGTCGCCTGGTGCAGGACCTCAGTGGCGACCGGCTCGGCCTCCTGGCGTTTGCAGGTCGCAGCTACATCCTGACGCCGCTGACGGTCGACGGCGGCGCGGTGGCACTCTATCTCGACGGGCTCGACCCCGATCTGGCCAGCGAGGGCGGGACAAACCTCGCGGCCACCCTGATCCAGGGGCGGGAACTGCTCGAGGCCACGACCGAAATTTCCGATCGGGTGCTGGTCGTCTTCACCGACGGCGAGATCCACGACTCGATGTCGTCGGTCAAGGAGGCGGCCGCCGCCATCAAGGACGCCGGGATTCGCCTGATCCTCGTCGGCGAAGGCACGCCGGTGCCCGTCAGGATTCCGATCCGGGACGCGTCGGGCCAGCTGATCGAATACAAGCTCGACCAGGAGGGCCAGGTGGTCGAGACCAGCCTGCACGAAGAAGTGTTGCGCGCCACTGCCGATGCCGCGGGGGGCACCGTCGTGCCGGCCTCGCTCACCGATCAGGCCGGCGCGGTGCGTGATCTCGTCGCGGCGTTCAAGCGCAGCCCGAGCACCGAGAGTCGGGCCGCCGATCTTCGCCCGATGGGCTGGCTGCCGCTCCTGCTCGCGGCGATCACGCTCCTCGGGGTCACCCTCCTGCGCCGGGGCGCGTCGCTGCTTGTCATCGCGCTCGCGCTGACGCTTCCCTCGCTCGCCCAGGCCCAGCGCCCCTCCGATGGTGCCCGCGCGCTCTCCTCGGGGGACGCGACCGGGGCGGCGGGTGCCTTCCTCAAGGAGGCACGGGAGGGGAGCGACCGGGACACGGCCTTCTACAACGCCGGGACCGCCGCCCTCCGGGCCGGCGATTTCAAGGTGGCGCGCCGCGCGCTTCTCGAGGCATCCAAGACGACCGATCCGGGCCTGCGGTACCGGGCCCTCTACAACCTCGGGGTCGTCGACCTGCGCGCCGCACTGGCCGACTCGGCCCTGCGCGACACGCTCGTCGGCGAGGCCGCCTCGCACCTGCGGGAGGCGCTCCTGCTGGAGCCCGGTTCCGAGCGTGCCAAGTGGAACCTGGAATTGGCGGAACGCATGCGGCCGCCGCCACCACCATCGTCTGGCGGGGGAGGGCAGCAACCACCCCCACCGCAGGGCGGGCAGCAGCCGAAGCCGCCTGAGCAGCAGCAGAACCAGAACCGGGGGCTGACCCGCGAGCAGGCGGAACAGATCCTGAATTCGGTCGAGCGCGAGGAGCGCGCCACCCGGAATCGCCAGTTGGATCGGCTTTCCGGCGGGATGGGAGGGGCCAAGGATTGGTAGCGGCATTCCTGGTGCTGGCCGCCCTCCAGCAGGCGCATCCGCCGGAACTGACGGTCACCCTCGATCGTGACGAGGTCGCGGTCGGCGAAGAGGTGTTGCTCACGGTTCGGACGCGCAGCGCGTCGGCGCTGCCAATCGAGCTGAGGCTCGGCGCGGCGGACGGATTCGTGGTGGTATCGCGTACTGAGGGCACGAGCGTCAACCCCAACGCCGACGTGTCGCGCATCAAGACCATCGAGCTGCGACTCCGCGCCATCCGTTCCGGCACCTGGAAGTTCGGTCCATTCCAGGCCCGGCAGGGGGACACGATCGCCGAGGTCGGGGCGCTGAGCGTCAAGGTGACAGATACCGGTAGCGCCGCCGTGGCTGCCCAGGTCAATCCGCGCATCAAGCGCCTCCTCGAGCAGGCACGCCCGCCGACCCGCCCGGGCGAGGTGGGCCTGTCGCTGCTGCTCTCCAGCCCCACGGCGACCGTCGGTGAGCAGGTGGACATCGTGACCGCGGCGTGGTTCCCCCGTGAGCTTCGCCTCCGCCTGCGGCGCGCCCCGACGCTGGTGCCTCCCGCGGTCGAGGGGATGTGGAGTTACCCCCAGCCGGCGCCGGTGGGCATCGCCGCGAGCCGGCAGGTCGGCGGCGTCTGGTACGATCTCTTCGTGGCGCACCAGATCGCGTTTCCGGTGCGGAGCGGGGAGCTGACGATCGCGCCTGCGCAGATGCAGTACTCGGTGCCTCTCGCGCTGCAGTTCTTCAGCCAGGAAGAACGGTTCGCGGTCAGCAGTGACAGCGGCTACATCTCGGTCCGCCCCATCCCGGAAGCAGGACGGCCGCCGGGGTTCGTCGGGGCCGTCGGGACCGACCTCTCGGTGGAGCGGGTGCTGGATCCGCCGACCGCGCGGGCGCGCGAACCGATTCACGTGTCGGTGGTCATCACGGGGAAGGGCAATGTGACGCTCTGGCCGGCGCCGGCGCTCAGTTGGCCGGCCGGCGCGCGCGCCTACCCGGAACTGGTGCAGGAGCGGCCCGAGACCCGCGATGGCATTGTGACCGGCACCAAGAGCTTCGGCTTTTCGCTCGTGCCGGACGCCGTGGGCACGCTGGCGCTCCCCGCCATCGAGTATCCGTACTACGACCTCGGTACGCGAAGCTTCCGGGTCGCGAAGGTCCCCGCGATGTCCCTGCAGGTGGCCGAAGCCGCCGCTCTGGCCGAGGGTGCCTTGCCGCCCCCGCTCCTCACTCCCCGCCGTGCGCTCCTCCCCAGCACCTTTCACCGGCTCCCTGGCCGGTGGGGCTGGCTGCTGCTGGGCTTCGGCCCGCCGTTGCTGTGGGGAGCGCTCCAACTGGTCACGCGGCGACAGAAGCCCGTGGCGGCGACCACCTCGCATGGGCTGAGCGCCAGGACGGTCGAGATCGAGCTCGACGGCCTGGTGACGGGACTCGCACCCGCGGCGGTCGTCTCGGGGGACGATTCCGACCTCTCGGCGGCGCTGCGGGCTGCGGGTCTCGAACTCGACACGGTCCGGCAGTTGCTCGAGTTGCGTGCCATGCTGCGCGAACGACGCTACGCCCCATCGCAGGAAGGCCAGGACGAAGAGATCGTCGCACGGTGGGAAGCGCTGCGGGCCCAGTTGGCCGGCGGTGGTCGTCGTCGCCGAGTCTCTCATGGGCTGCTTTCATCGCTGCTGCTGTGCCTGCTGCTGGCGGGCGGGGCCTCGGCACAGGACCAGGGCCCTGAAGCGCTCTACGAGAGTGGTGCGCTCACCGCGGCGAGAGCGGCGTTCGCCGCCCGGACAGAGGCCCAGCCCGATGTCGCCGCCAACTGGTACAATCTCGGTGCCACCGACTATCGCCTCGGCGACCCGGTCCAGGCGAGCGCGGAGTGGTATCGCGCCCTCCGCCTCGCACCGCGGAACGGCAGCGTGCGGCAGGCGCTGCAACTGACACCGCCGCCGGATCCTGTGTCGGCGAGCCGGCTCTGGACCGCGCCGGTCACCCCCGCGGAGCTGGCCTTCGCCGCGATCCTCCTCTGGCTCGCGGCATGGGCAGGGATGTTCCTCCGCCCGGCCCAGGCCAGAGGGTGGGCGTGGCTCGGTGCTGTGGGGCTCCTGCTCGGCGGGCTGACGCTCTGGCTGAGCCATCGCTACGCCCAGCCGGTCGACCTGGTGCTTCATGCGGTGCCGCTTCGCGTCAGTCCGCACGGCCGCGGATCGGCCGTCGCGGCCCTCGACGAGGGACAGGCGCTGCTCCGGCTCCAGAGCCAGCGCGGATGGCACCTGGTTCAGGATCCCTCGGGCCGTCTCGGATGGGTCCCGGGCGATGCCGTCGTCCCAGTCGACCCGGAGTAGATTGCAGGCATGCCTCGTCGCATTTCCATCCTCCCCGACGCCGTCGCCGACCAAATCGCCGCAGGCGAGGTGGTTGCACGCCCTGCCTCCGCGCTCAAGGAGCTGGTCGAGAACGCGATCGACGCCGGCGCCACGCGGGTCCGGATCGCCATCGAGAACGGCGGGAAGACGCTGATCGAGGTGGCGGACGACGGGTGCGGGATGGGCAGGGAAGACGCGGTGCTTTCGCTCGACCGGCACGCCACCAGCAAGATCCGCAGCGCCGCCGACCTGACGGGGGTGACCACCTTCGGCTTCCGGGGCGAAGCGCTCCCCGCCATCGGGTCGGTCAGCCGCCTGACCCTCACCACGGCGGAAGACGGGGGCGAAGGCACCGAACTGCAGGTCGTCGGGGGTCGCCTCGAGCATGTGGGGCCGGTCGCGCGCCAGCGCGGCACGACGGTCACGGTCCGGGGTCTGTTCTTCAACACACCCGCTCGCCGCAAGTTCCTCCGGTCCGCCGCCAGTGAATCCCGGGCCGCCTACGAGGCGGTCGCGACGCTGGCGCTGGCGCATCCGGCGGTCGGCTTGGAATTCACGCAGGACGGGCAGGTCCGCCTGGCGGCACCGCCGGACCAGGACGAGACGGAGCGGCTCGTCACGGTATGGGGCCGCGACCTCGTCGGTACGATGGTCGGTGTGGACTATGCCATCGGTGCCTTCCGGATCTCCGGATTTGTGCAGCGCCCCGGCGACGCCTCGCCGAGCGGCCGGCGCACGCAGCTGTTCGTGAATGGCCGCCCCTTCCGCGATCCCTTCCTGGTCCGTGCCGCCGAGGCGGGATACCGCGCCGCGATTCATCCCGGCGACCGGCCGTCGTTGTACCTCCGCGTCGACGTCGCCCCGGGGGAAGTGGACGTGAATGTGCACCCCTCCAAGATGGAGGTGCGGTTCCGGGACCGGATCGGGCTGGAGCGAACCATGGAGGACGCGGTGCGGCAGGCGATCGGCGCCCTGGTGGCCGCGGCGCCCGTCGGCGACTGGCGGCCCATGCCCGTCGGCCATTCCACGGTCGATGCGCAGGAAATGCTCACGTCGCTCTTCGGCGACGAAACGCCGTCGGCGGAGCAGTCGGAATCGGGCGCCTCGGAGGCGGTCGGCGCGGCCGACCCGTTCGCCGGCGGGCTCACGCAACTCTTCGACACCTACATCGTGTATCAGGCCGCCGAGGGCGTCGTTTTCGTCGACCAGCATTCGGCGCACGAACGCGTGCTCTTCGAGGAAGTCATGGCGGCGATCTCGGGCGCGGGTGCCCCCGCACAGCGGCTGCTGATCCCCGCCACGGTCGAGGTCACGGACGAGGAACTCGACGCCCTTGAGCGGCACCGGGAGACGCTGGAGCGAGTCGGATTTGGCGTGGAGGAGTTCGGCGGCAACACGGTGGTGCTGCAGGCCGTGCCCACGCCGCATCCCCGGTTCGACGCGGTCGCCTGCTTTCAGGAGATGATCGCCGACCTGGCGCGCGGCCGGTTCGGGGGATGGTCCAACCCGCTGGAACGGTTCGGCGCCACGTACGCCTGCCGCGCGGCAGTCAAGGCGGGGCAGCGGCTCAGTCAGACGGAGATGCGGGAGCTGCTGCTCCGCCTCTTTGCCACCGAACTGCCGCCTCACGATGTCCACGGGCGTTCGACCATCGTGCAGCTGCCGCGGGAAGAACTCGAGCGACGCTTTGGCCGTCGGTAGGGTCCCGGTGCTGGTCGGGCCGACCGCGGTCGGGAAGACGGCGGTCGCGCTGGCACTTGCCGCGCACTGGCCGCTGGAAGTCATCTCCGCCGATTCCCGGCAGGTGTACCGGCGGCTCGATATCGGCACGGCAAAGCCCACCCGGAAGGAGCAGGCGCGCGTCGTCCATCACGGGGTGGACATTCTCGACCCCGGCCACCGGTTCAGCGCGGGGCGCTGGGCCGCCGCGGCGAGTGCCTGGATCGAGATGGTGCAGGCCCGCCAGCGGCTGCCGGTGGTGGTCGGGGGAACCGGACTGTACGTGCGGGCGTTGATGGACGGGCTCTTTCGCGAGCCGGCACTCGACGCCACCCGGCGCAAGGGACTCGAGCGCTACCTGGCGGACCTCACGCCGGCGGAGCTGGTCCGCTGGGCGAGTCGGCTCGATGCGGAATACGCCGGCGGGGGACGGCAGCGGGCGCTGCGGTGTATCGAAATGGCCCTGATGACGGGCTATCCGCTCACCCACTGGCAACGCGCGGCCAGGGAGGGGCGACGCTTTGAGCCGTGGTACGTGGTGCTCAGCGTGCCCCGACCGATCCTGCACCAGCGAATAGAACGCCGTGCCGTCGAGATGGTCCAGCGCGGGCTGATCGAGGAGGTGGCCGCGGTACTGGCGGAAGGACACGCCGCGCACGCCCCGGGGCTCGACGGAATCGGGGTGAAGGAGGCCGTGGAGTACCTGCACGGCATGCGGCCGCGCGAATCCGTCGCCGAAGCGATCACCATCAGCACCCGGCAGTACGCCAAGCGGCAGGAGACCTGGTTTCGCCACCAGCTCGACGGCGAGGTCCTGCGGCTCGACGCCACGCGACCGCCCAACGAACTCGCCGCGGACATTGCCGCGCATTGGAGCAAGACATGAAGATCGGCATCACCTGTTACCCGACCTACGGCGGTTCCGGTGCCGTGGCCACGGAGCTGGGGCTCGAGCTGGCCCGGCGCGGTCACGAGGTGCATTTCATCACCTACGCCTCGCCCTTCCGGCTCCGCGGCGGGTTTGCGGAGCGGGTGTATTACCACGAGGTCGAGACGCGGCACGGGGCGTACCCGTTGTTCGATCACTTCCCGATTACCCTGGCCCTCGCGTCACAGCAGTACGAGGTGAGCCGCCGCGAAAAGCTCGACCTGCTTCATGTGCACTATGCGATTCCGTATGCCACGACCGCGTGGATTGCCCGGGAGATGCTCGCCAGGGAACATCCGATCAAGGTCGTGACCACCCTGCACGGCACCGACATCACGCTTGTCGGCCAGGAGTCGAGCTTCTTCGACATCACGCGATTCTCGATCGAGCGGTCCGACGAGGTGAGCGCGGTCTCGGCCTTCCTCCGCAGCGAGACCCTCCGCGCCTTCGGGCCGGTGCACGAGAATCTCCGGGTCATCCCGAACTTCGTCAGCCTCAGCGAATACCATCCGGTCGACTCGCCGAAGCGCGACGGCCTCGCCCCGGACGGCCACAAGATCATCAGCCACACCTCCAACTTCCGTGAAGTGAAGCGCGTCAAGGACGTCATCCGGATCTTCTCCCGGATTCGGCGCGCGATGCCGGCGACCCTCCTCATGATCGGCGACGGGCCGGAGCGCGCCGAGGCCGAGCGGGAAGCGGCCCTGCTCGAGGTGGCGGCGGATGTCCGGTTTCTCGGGCGCCTCGACCGCGTCGTGGAACTGATGCAGGCGACGGACCTCTTCCTGCTCCCTTCGCAGTCGGAGTCGTTCGGTCTCGCCGCCCTGGAGGCAATGGCCTGCGGGGCGCCGGTGGTGGCGAGTCACGCGGGCGGCCTCCCCGAAGTGGTGGAGGATGGTGTCAACGGGATTCTCGAGCCGGTGGGCTCCGTCGAGGCGATGGGACGCCGCGCCGTGGAATTGCTCCGGGACCCCGTCACGCACCGCAGGATGTCGGAGGCAGCCGTCCTGAAGGCGGCCGAGTTCTCGGCCGATCGCGTGGTGCCGATGTATGAGGCGATGTATCGCGAGGCGTTGGGCTAGTGGGCGCCCTCATCCTCCTGCAGGCCGCCCTGCTGGGGCTGGTCGAAGGGATTACCGAGTTCATCCCTGTCTCGTCCACCGGTCACCTCATCGTCGCCGGCGACCTCCTCGGCTTTACCGGGGAGCGGGCCAAGACGTTCGAGATCTTCATTCAGCTCGGCGCCATCCTCGCCGTCGTCTGGCTCTATCGCGAGCGCTTCCTCGCCATTCTGCGGAGCCTCAGGACGAGCGCCGAGAGCCGGACCTTCGTGGCCAACCTGGCGCTCGGCTTCCTGCCGGCGGCGGTCGTCGGCCTCCTCGCGCACAAGTGGATCAAGGCGCACCTGTTCACGGTGCCGACCGTGGCGGGCGCGCTGGTGGTGGGCGGCATCGCGATCCTCCTCATCGAGCGCACCAAGCCGGTGCAGCGGGTCGCCTCGGTGGATGGGCTGCCGCCGAGGCTGGCCTTCGGCGTGGGCGTCGCGCAGGTGCTTGCCCTCTTCCCGGGCGTGTCACGCGCGGGTGCTACCATCCTCGGCGGCTACCTGCTCGGGCTCTCCCGGACTGCCGCCACCGAATTCTCGTTTTTTCTCGCGATCCCCGTCATGGTGGCGGCCACCCTCCTCGACGTGGTGAGCAGCCGCGGCAACCTGTCGGCCGCCGACATCCCGGTGTTCGCGGTGGGGTTCATCGTCTCCTTCCTCAGTGCGCTGGTGGTGATCCGGGCGTTCATCGGTTTCGTCGCCCGGCGGAATTTCGTGCCGTTTGGCTGGTACCGCATTGTCGTGGGCACGGCGCTCCTCGTCTGGTGGAAGGCTGGCGGCGGGTGACCCCGGGCATCTGGCTCGAGGTAGTGGACTCCACGCTCGATCAGTTGCATGCCCGCGCCGCCGATGGCGCGGACGACGGTACCTGGCTGGTGGCGCGGGAGCAGTGGGCGGGGCGGGGGTCCCGGGGCCGCACCTGGTACTCGCCGCCTGGCGGGCTCTGGATGAGCGTCCTCCGGCGCGGGGCCGCCACGCCAGGCGGAGTGGAGGTGCTGAGCCTGCGCGCCGGGCTGGCGATTGCACGCGTGCTGGACGGACTCCCCCCCATCGTACCGGTGATGCTCAAGTGGCCGAACGACCTGATCGTCCGCGACCGAAAGGTGGGGGGCGTGCTGACCGAGGCCACCTGGCAGGGGGACCGGCTGCAATGGGTGGCGATCGGGCTGGGGTTGAATGTGGCCAACCCGATCCCGAGTGAGTTGAGCGGGCGCGCGACGACGCTCGCGGACCACTGCTCCGAGACCACCGTTCAGGCGCTCGCCGACCCGATCGCCGCGGCGCTCTGTGCCGTGGATCTCCAGACACCCGCCCTCACCCCGGAAGAGCTCGCCGAGTTCGCGAGTCGGGATTGGCTCCTCGGCCGGAACATCGACACGCCAATGGCGGGGACTGGCGCCGGGGTGCAGCATGATGGTCGCCTCCAGATCAGGGATGCGGCAGGCGTTGTCCACCGCGTTTCTACAGGCGATGTCGTGGCCCGCTGATTCGCCGCTTACCGACCGTCCCTTCCGCGCCTAGATTCCCCCAATGCTCCTCGCCCTCGACATCGGCAACACCGAGATCACCGTCGGCCTCTTTCGCGGAGACCAGGTCACCGCCCACTGGCGCCTGACCACCAATCCCGACCGCACCCCCGACGAATGGGGCACCGCCATCGGGACCTTCCTGCTGCATGCCGGCCATTCGCCCAACGAGGTCCGCGGTGTCATTCTCGCCTCCGTGGCCCCGCACATCACCCGGAGCGTGAAGGCAGGCATCGAGTCAGCCACCGCGTGCTCCGCGGTCTCCATCGACCCGCGGTCGCCACTGCCGCTCACGCTCGACGTGGATGAGCCGCTCAGTGTTGGCGCCGACCGGATCGTGAATGGCCTGGCGGTGCTTGAGCTGGTGCGCGCCGATGCGGTGGTGGTGGACTTCGGCACGGCCACCACCTTCGACTGCATCACCGGAGACGGGCGCTTCATCGGTGGCGCCATCATGCCCGGCCTCCGCACGGCGGCGGATCAGCTGACCCGGCTCGCCGCGAAGCTCCCGGCCACGGAACTCGCCGCGCCGGCGCGTGTGATCGGACGCCGCACCGAGGAGTGCATCCAGGCGGGCGTCCTGTTCGGCGCCGCCGACGCCGCCGACGGGATGCTCCGCCGGATCTTTGCCGAGTGGCCCACGCCGAACAAGCCGGTCGTGATTGCCACGGGTGGGCTGGCCGGCGTCATCGCGCCGTTTTCGGAACTGATCAGGCGCATCGAACCCGATCTCACGCTGCGGGGCCTCCGCATCGCCGCCGGACATCTGGGACTCCGCTGGTGAGCGACGCAGGCGCCTCCTCCTTCCGGCGCGCCGGCTACCGGCTGCTTGGCCCCTCGTTCGACTACCTCCTCCACACCCGACCCGCCGAATGGCCGATCATGGCGGCGCACACGGCGCTCGGGTACCTGATCGCTGTCGGGCTGCCGGCCGCCTTCGTCGGGGTTCCGCGCGGTGCGGCGGCCTTCGGGATCGTCCTCTGGGTCGTGTTCCTCAACGGTGGGACCCTCGCCATCAACTCCGCGTTCGACAAGGACGAGGGAGACATTGGGTACCTGCGGCAGCCTCCGCCGGTCCCGCGGCACCTCTTTGGGTTCGGGATGGCCCTGATGCTGATCGGTGGGGCGCTCTCCCTGCAGCTGCCGGCAGGGTTCACCGCGGCGTACGGCGTTTGCTTCGTCATGTCGGTGCTCTACTCGGTGCCGCCGTTCCGCTTCAAGGCGGTCGCGGGGGTGGACTGGATCATCAACATGATCGGGTTCGGCGCCCTGACACCGTATGCCGGCTGGGCGGTGACCGGCCGCCCCCTCGACCGACCGGCCTTCCTGGTGTTCGCCGCCTTCGCTCCCCTCTTCGCCGCGCTCTACCCGCTCACGCAGATCTACCAGTTCGAGGAAGACCGGCGCCGGGGCGACAAGACCCTGGCCCTGATGCTCGGTGAGCGGACCAGCCTGCTCCTCGCCCTCGGTTCTGCCGTGGCGGCCTTTGTGCTGTTCGGCGTGGCCGGGGCGGGACGAGGGTGGTTTCAGGCGGCGGCGTGGGGTGGGTGGCGCGGCGGCCTGCTGGTCGTGGCCTTCGGGGCCTGGCTGGCGGTGCTCCTGCCCTGGCTGGCGCGCTGGAAGTCGATGACCCCCGACCAGCACCAGCGGGGCATGTACGCCGCGCTCGGTGCCTGGGCCGTCACCGACATCGTGATTGCCCTTGGATTCGGCCTGGCCTGAACCCTTGGCCGAGCGGTTGGCCGTGCGCTATTATTCCGCATTCCACACTCTCCGGGAGTCGGCATGAGTTCCGCAGTTCGCGCCGCGTCAGGCACCGACCTGACCGACCTGCCCTACGTCCTCCGCTCGGCGGTCACGCTGGGCGTCATCACCGCCGCGGTCGTGGCGGCGATGTCGTTCATCACCCGGTACCTGGCCGGCGGGGCCGAATTCGGGCTCGGCGCCGTGGTGCTGGTGGCTGGACTGACCGCGGTGACGTTCATGCCCGGCAACTGGACCAAGCCCCGGACCATCGAGGGCATCGCCGGGGCGGCCGGGATCGGGCTGGCCGCCACGGTCGTCTTCCTCGTGATTGATGTGTCCCTCCTGCAGCCGACCGGGATGTACACCAACCGCTGGCGTGAAATCGGCGGTGGGAGCAACTGGTGGTACCACCCGGTCTGGTGGATGGTGGGAACCTACCTGGCGTGGATGGGTGCCCAGATCCTGGCCAGCCAGGCGCGCGCAGGGGGGGCGGTGTCGATCGCCAAGGGGATGATCACGGCCCTCGTCCTGACCGTCGTCTGCTGGGTGCTCGCGGTGGTGGTGCACTTCCCGGGCGCCGGGTGGAACCTGGGGACCTTCGGTGTGGCGTTTCTGCCAGGCGTGACCCTCACGGCAGTGCTCGGAGCGGTCACCGGTCGGCGCAGCTGAGGCGATGCGCGCGAAGATCATCTTCCTCCGCGCCTCCGGATGGCTGCTGACGCCCATTGTGGCGTTGGCAGCCTCTTTTGTTGGGGCCCTCCTGGGTACCGTCCTCGCCGCACTCCTGCCGAATCCGCTGCACGGTGTCGCGCTCACCATCGCCCTCGGGGGACTGGCCGGGTACATCACGGTCCACTACTGGCTCCGCGCGCTGCGTCATTCGCCCCGCCTCCAGCACGCCTTGCACGTGCTGCCGGACGGGACGCCCGAGGTTGCCGCGATCGAGGAAGCTCCGGCGGGCGAGGATGCGGAGTGAAGGGCCGCGGCGTGCTTGCCTCGGCACTCTGCCTCATCGCGCTCGGCGCCTGCGCTGGTGACCGGACGCCGCCACCCGAGGCGGCCACGGTCGACTCGACTCCCTCCCAGAGCACCTTTCCCACGCTGCCCGATTCGCTGGCGCTCGAGGCACCACACGGTGTGACCGTCTGGTTTTCCGGTGCGCGGGTCGGCACCGACTCCGCGGGGGTGACGTGCATGGAACGAGGGCTGGTCATCGTGCGAGACAGCGGCAGGACGCTCGTCCCGCTGCTCATGACAGGCGCGGCACCGGTGCTGGTCAACGACTCCACGATTCGCGCCCGGATCTGGCTGCACTGCCGGCCGGGCAACACCTACGAGGTGAACTTGCGCACCGGCACTCCGACGCGGGTCAAGTGAGGATGCACCCGCGCATGGCTCGGCGGTGGCTGCTGGGTGCGGTCGGCGCCCTCATGCTGCTGCTTGCGGGCCGGGCGGAGGCCCAGGGCATCGGGGCGGGCGTCTCGTGGTACTCCGGCTCACCGGAGACATACTGGATCTGGAGCATCGGGACGTCGCGGCGGCTCAGTTCCGCACTGTCCACGACCGTCTCCGCCTCCTGGTGGTCGCCCGAGAACGACGGCGGGGGCGACCTGGTTGGCCTGGGGCTCGACCTGAGCCTCTGGCGCGGGGGCAATCCGGGCCTCTACGTGGTCGGCGGGCTGGGCGGCGGGTTCGGTTTCAACGGTGCCGACGTGTTCTACGGCAACTATTCCATCGGGCTCGGTTACGACTTCCGGCTCTTCAAGGCGGTTGGGCTGGGAGCGGAGGCCCGTTGGGTGGGACTGACGCAGGGCGGGAACGAGGGGGTGCAGGTCGGGGTCCGGCTGGGCGGTGGCATGCGACGGAAGACCGCCGCGGCCACGACGCCTCCACCGTCTTCGACCACCACCACGAGTTCGACCGCCTCGGCTCCGCCGCCCGGGGTGCCGGGTACTCCCCTGGCGATGTCGGTGGTGGAGACCGCGCTGGGCGTGATGGGAACGCCGTACGCCTGGGGCGGGACCAGCGCCAACGGGTTCGACTGCTCGGGGTTGATCCAGTACGCATTCGGCGCGCACGGGGTGACCCTGCCGAGGACGAGCGCCGACCAGGCGAAGCAGGGGGTGGCGGTCGACAAGAGTCTCGCGGCGCTGGCGCCGGGGGACATCCTGACCTTTTCGAGCGGGGCGGGGGGCTCCACGGTGTCGCACGTCGGGCTCTACCTGGGTGGCGGCGAGTTCATCCACAGCGCCACGAACGGCGTGCAGAAGAGTGTCCTCAGTGCCACCGATCCCTACGGCAAGTGGTGGTACGCGCGGTGGGTCGGGGCGCGGCGGGTGGTGGGGGCGTGATCGTGCAACACTGATACGGGGTGGGGGCGCGCCGAGGCGCGCCCCTACTCGTGGTTCATGTGCTCGTGATCCATCCCCTTCATCTCTGAGGGCTTCCCGATCTTCTCCAGCATGGCGATGTCGGCCTCGATGTCCGGGTTGCTCGGGTCCAGCGCCGGCCACTCCGCCAGGTCGTCGGGGGCGAACGCGCCCGCCATCAGCCCCATCGCACCGCTCGGAATCGTCCTTCCCGTGACGTTGTTGTAGTCGGCGCGGACCCGGTACTTCCTTCCTGCGGTCAGCTTGAGTCCGTCCCCTCGAATGCCGTAGTACTTCCGCGGCATCTTGAGGAGGAGGCCGGACGGGGCGGTCTCCGCCTTCAGCATGATGATGGTCTTTCCGCTCTCGACATCCTCCAGCGACACAAACTCCGCGTAGTCATGCACGTGCCCGCCGATGGCCAGCACCCGGCCGGTCAGCGGCATGGTGAACTCGTAGGTCTTCGACGAGCGTCCCGCGGGGAGGTCGTAGGAGTCGGTGACGCGATTGTAGTTCACGTCCATGTAAATGGGGAGGATCGTCTTGGGACGGGGCGCCAGGTTCTGCGGGCTCCACGAGAGGCGCACGGTCAGCATGGCCCCCTCGATGTCGGCGTCGCCGAGGTTGTTCCAGGCGGCGTACATCGCGAGCTGATACCCCGGTTCCATCGGCATACCGATGGTCTTGGGGAGACTGACGCTCCCGGTCTCGGACCCTGCCGCCACCATCCGCTCGACGGCCGGATAGAGCAGCTGCCGACGATTGAAGTTCATGATGTTGAGGTGGTGGACGAGCTGGCTGCTGAGGGCGCGCCCGTTCGCATCCGTCACCTCGATGTCAAAGCCGCGGAACCAGGCCTCCATCGGCCACTCGAAGCGGAGCAGGGGGGTGGTGGTGCCGGGCATCTCGTGCATCATCCCGTGATCCATGTTCGGTGGCATGTGCGCAATCGTGAAGGGGCCGGCGGTGACCACCACTTCCTTCCGCGAGGAATCGATCGTGACGTGAATCGACGGGCCCGGGTCCGGTGCCTGGAGCGTCACGAGGGCGGGGGCGAGGAGGGCAAACACCGTGGTCAACATGGGCGATATCCCTGTCTGGGCCGAAGAGGGTGCGGGGTGAAGCATAGTGGCAATTGGCAGCGCGAAACAGCGCGACGAAGGTCGGAAATGTCCCTCTGGCAGGCATCAGGTCGCTCCGGCAAACCGAGGACACCTGGAATGGAGAAACTCCTGTCATTCTGGCTTAGCACTCTGGCCCGTCGATTGCCAAACCGGGGTGCGAACGCTTGACATCGGGGGCATTCGGATTACGTTTCCGGTGTTCTGGCACTCGCGGTGCTTGAGTGCCAATCTGTTGCCGCATCATACTTTACACCACCACATTCACGTTGCTGGAGGCAGGACATGTCCACTGCGACCAAGAGCAAGACGAAGGTCAGCATCAAGCCGCTCGAAGACCGCGTCGTCATCATGCCATCGGATGAGACCGAGAGCATGCGCGGCGGGTTGTACATCCCCGACACCGCCAAGGAAAAGCCGACCCAGGGTTCCGTGATCGCCGTCGGTCCGGGCCGGATGGACAAGGGCGCGCGGGTCCCGATGGACCTGGCCGTGGGTGACAAGGTCATCTATGGCAAGTACAGCGGCACGCCGTTCCAGCTTGGGGACGACGAAGTCATCATCATCAAGGCCTCGGACATCCTCGCCAAGATTGGCTGAGCGTCCGTAACACATTCCAGGAGAGTCACGACATGTCATCGAAGGAACTGATGTTCAGCGTGGACGCCCGCGCCAAGCTCAAGAAGGGCGTTGACCAGCTCGCCGAGGCGGTCAAGGTGACCCTCGGCCCCAAGGGCCGGAACGTCGTCATCGACAAGAAGTTCGGCTCGCCCACGATCACCAAGGACGGCGTCACCGTCGCCAAGGAGATCGAGTTGCTCGATCCGATCGAGAACATGGGCGCGCAGATGGTCAAGGAAGTCGCCACCAAGACCTCCGACCTCGCCGGCGACGGCACCACCACCGCCACCGTGCTTGCCCAGGCCATCTACCGTGAAGGCCTGAAGAACGTGACCGCCGGTGCCAACCCGATGGAACTGAAGCGGGGCATCGACAAGGCCGTCGAGCTGATCGTCGCCGAACTCGCCCGGCTTTCGGTCACCACGACCGGCCGCAAGGAAATCGCCCAGGTCGGCGCCATTTCCGCCAACAACGACAAGGAAATCGGCGATCTGATCGCCGAGGCGATGGAGAAGGTCGGCAAGGACGGGGTCATCACCGTTGAAGAGGCCAAGGGCCTTGAGACCACCCTCGAGACGGTCGACGGCATGCAGTTCGACCGCGGCTACCTCTCGCCGTACTTCGTCACGGACCCGGAGAAGATGGAGGCCTCGCTCGACGCCCCCTACATCCTGATCCACGACAAGAAGATCTCGGCCATGAAGGACCTGCTCCCGGTCCTCGAGAAGGTGGCCCAGACCGGCAAGCCGTTGCTGATCATCGCCGAGGACATCGAAGGGGAGGCGCTGGCCACCCTCGTCGTCAACAAGCTCCGCGGTACCCTGAAGGTCGCCGCCGTCAAGGCGCCGGGCTTCGGCGATCGCCGCAAGGAAATGCTGCTCGACATCGCCAAGCTGACCGGCGGCAAGGTCATCTCCGAAGAACTCGGCTTCAAGCTCGAGAACGCGGTGCTGGCCGACCTCGGTTCCGCCAAGCGCGTCACCGTCGACAAGGACAACACCACGCTGGTCGACGGCAAGGGCAAGGAAGGCGACGTGCAGGGACGGATCAAGGAGATCCGCGCCGCCATCGAGAAGAGCACCAGCGACTACGACCGTGAGAAGCTCCAGGAGCGTCTGGCCAAGCTCGCGGGCGGTGTGGCCGTCATCAACGTCGGCGCCGCGACCGAGACCGAAATGAAGGAGAAGAAGGCCCGGGTCGAGGACGCGCTCCACGCCACCCGTGCCGCGGTCGAGGAAGGCATCGTCCCCGGCGGCGGCGTCGCGCTCATCCGCGCGCAGTCCGTGCTCGAGAAGATCAAGGGGCTGACCGAGGACGAGAAGATCGGCGTCGACATCGTGCGCCGTGCCATCGAGGAGCCGATCCGCGCCATCTCGATCAACGCCGGCGTCGAAGGCTCGATCGTCCTGGCCAAGGTGAAGGAGTCGAAGGACAAGAACTTCGGCTACAACGCCGCCTCGGACACCTACGAGGACCTGGTCAAGTCCGGCGTCATCGACCCGACCAAGGTCACTCGCACGGCGCTCCAGAATGCGGCGTCGATCGCGGCCCTGCTGCTCACGACGGAGTGTGTGATCGTCGAGCGGAAGGAAGACAAGCCGGCCCCGGCAGCGCCGGGCGGCGGCATGGGCGGGATGTACTAGTCCCGACCAGCATCAGCGGACGAGGCGGGCGCACTCCGGTGCGCCCGCTTTGTTTTCTGGTTATTGTTGATGCATGACTCTTGACCCCAACAAGGTGAATCGCGCCATGCGCTTTGGAATAGCAGTGCTCGCCGCCGTCGCCCTCGTGCCCGCCGGCGCCACCGCCCAGACGAAGTCTGCCACCGGCCCCGCCGTGGAGGGGACGTGGCAGGTCGACGCCTCCTCCGTGGCCGGCAAGGGACCTCGCGAAGTGATCATCCGCGCCGACAGCAGCGCGTCCTGGGGGAAGGAAACGGTGCGCTGGCGCCTCCCCGAGGAGAACCGGATCATGATCGCCCTCGGCGGCGAGTGGGAGACCTACCGGATGAAGCTCAAGGGCGACAAGCTCACGCTCTCCGGTGGCGATCTCAGTGAGCCGATCACCCTCAAGCGGACCGGTCCGCCGACCCCCCGGCCGGACAGCATTCCGGTGCCACCCGATCCCGACACGGAATAGGGCTCGCAGATCGCCGGAATGAGCAGGGAAGCATGGGGGCGACCAGGCGGTCGCCCCCTTTTTCGTGGTGCCCTAACAGACTGTCCAAAAATGACTTAGGAGGGGTTGCCGGAACCTGGCCTGGCCGGACTGAGTCTTGCACAGCCGAAGCATGTCCCTCGCGCTCGGGGCCCTCACCCGACCGCGACTCACGCTGGAGGATTGCATGCTTCGCCTTCGTCAGTTGACAGTGGCCGCGGGCCTGGTGCTTGGCGCCGCCGCACCCGTGAGTGCCCAGGTCTCGTTCAGTCCGACCATCGGCGCGTACCTGCCGACGTCGAACATCGCCGATATCGTCGTCGGCACCGACAGCATCGCGAATTTCAAGCAGGATGTCGGCCTGGCCCTCGGCGCCAACCTCGGCGTGGGCCTCAGTTCCCGCGTCGGGCTCATGTTTGCCGGGTCGTATGTTCCGAGCCAGTTGAGCGGCACCATCGGCGGCGACGGGACCTGGTCCCAGTCCGACGCCAACCTCTTCTTCGGCAACGCCAACGTGACCGTCTACCTCATCAAGCCGACGAGCCCCGTCTGGATTTCGTTGAGTGGGGGCGGCAGCATGGTGAGCCGGAGCGGGCAGGCCTACGACGGCTGGACCGGCACCACCGACTTCGGTGGACTGGCCGGCGCCACGATCGGTTTCAATCTCGGTATCGTGAATCTCAACGTGTCGGCCACCGACTACATCTACGGTGCGCAGTTCAGCAACGGGCTCGTCGAGACGAGCGAGGCGATGCAGAACGACATTCTCCTCGGCCTCGGTCTCGGCATCCCGCTCGGCGGGAAGAAGCCGCAGGCCAGCAGCCAGGCGTTCCAGCAGTAGGCTGGCTCCACCGCCGACATGCGAACGGGGGCGACCATCCGGTCGCCCCCGTGTGCGTTCAGTAGCGCCCGGCGAATTTGGGCCACAGCGCCTGGATCGTGGTCTTCGGTTGTCGGCCTACCAGCACCTGGAGAGATTGCTCTTCCGGCACGCCCCATGGATTGCTGATCTGCGCGGCGATTTCCACCGAGTCCGCGAACTTGCGGAGTCCCTCCGGCTTGTCCCCAATCACGATCACCACCTCACCCGGCAGCGTCCCCGGACCAAAATGCCAGTAGGTCCCGGCGGCGGAAATCGCGGGGGGCAGCCCAAGCGCAGGGCCATACAGGTCCAGCGCCCCGGCCTCGCCGTAGTTGTCGGCGACGATGACCGCCTGGGCCCGCTCCTCGGCCGGCAGCGCGTGGTACACCGACGCCACGGTATCGACGATGGCCTTCCAGCCGAGCATGTCGGCGTAGTCCTGAGGGAGGGGGAGCATTTCACCGACGTTGGTGGTGACCGTCGCACTCACCCCCGAGCCCGCCGCATAGTGCGCCATTCGTGCCGGCGGGAGGATGGGAAGCCCGAACGGAAGGGCCACCAGGCCGTAGGCAAGCAGCGCGGCGACGGTCCCCCAACGCAGCGGGCGCGTCCACCTGCCGTTCCCGACGCCTTCAACCAGCACCGCCCCGGCCGCCCACAGGACCGGGTAGATCGGCCCGATGTAGTACGACTTCCCGTGGAGGGCCAGCAGCAGGAGAAAACTTGCCAGGGTGGCGATGCCGACGATCCGGGCGTCCCGAAGGCGTGTCGTCGTGAGGAGGGCAATCATGCCGACGATGGCAAGGAGAAACGCCGGGCCGAGGAGGACTTGCCCGGTGAGAAAGTCGGCGACACCGACGCGGTCCAGCTGGACCGCCTGCAGCTGCGCCATCTGCTGCCGCAGCGGCCATCCGAGCCGAATCTGACCGACAAGGCTCGCGGAACCGATCAGCAGCGCGGCGGCCACCGCCAGCCAGGGGCGGGGTGAGGCGAGTCGCCGCCGCCACGCCGGGAGTGCCAGCACCCCAACGACGACGCCAACGGCAAAGAACCCGATGCTGAACTTCGTCAGCAGGCCGAGCCCGACGACGACGGCGGCGAAGGCCCAGGACCGGTCTCGGTTGTCCGTGCTCAGCCGGAGGAGCGCGATATACCCCAGGGTCCACCAGAGCTGGTCGAACACCACAGGCTGGAAGAGGGTGCCGGCGCGGAGGAAGAGGGGGCTGGTGGCGACGGCGAGTGCCGCCACCCCCTGTGCCCAAGCCCCGCCACCGAGGCGCCGTGCCGTCCATCCCGCCAGGACGATGAGCGCCGAACAGGCCAGTGCCGAAGAGAGGCGCACGCTCCACGGCGCCAGTCCGCCACCCAACCATTGAGTCAGGCGGGCCACCGCGGCGATGAAGGGGGGGAAGTCCATCCGCCACCACTGCAGGTGGCGCCCCATGGCGAGGTAAAGAAATTCGTCCCGGTGAAACTCGTATGGCCCGAAGCCGCTGGCAGCGACGTGGGCGACCAGGACGGCAATTGCAGTTGCCCACACGACCCACACAAGGGGGCGCACTGTGCCCGGGCGGGACCTCGCCGCCTGCTCAGGCAATGGTCGGTGAGGTGATCGGCGGCGTCCGGCCGGCGAATTCGAATGGTCCTGTCGCGTCGTCCTGCCCCGCGACGTGCAGCTCGCCGGTGAATCCGGCCGCTTCGAGCGCGGGCGCGACGGCCCCGTGCGCGTGGTCGCGCGTGTTGCACCGGGCGCTCAGGTGCGCCAGCACGACGACGGCGAGGTCGGGGTGGACGAGGTCGGCAAGAAGTTCGGCTGCCACCCGGTTGGAGAGGTGCCCGCCGGCCCCCGCGATGCGCTGCTGGACCACGGGCGGATATCCGCTGGTACGCAGCAGCACGTCGTCATGGTTGGCCTCGAGGACCAGCGCCGTGCGCGCCCGCAGGAGGTACCGCACGGCCGCGGTCGGCCGGCCGAGGTCGTAGGCGACGCCGATGCTTGCGGTCGAGGTGGAGATGGCGAGCGCCACCGGCTCCATCGCGTCGTGGCTCGTTTCGGCTGAATCGATCCGGAAGGGCCCGAGCTCGACGGTGGTGGTCATCGAGAGCGGGGCGTGCCGTGCCTTGCCCAGTTTGTCGCGCAGGCGGGCCCAGGTGCCACCGCTGCAGACGATGGGCGCGTCGAGGTCGCGGGCGAGGAGGGGGGCGCCGGAGGTGTGATCGCCGTGCTCGTGGGTCAGCGCGATGCCGACGACCCGATCGAGCGAGACGCCCGCCGCGGCGGCGCGGCGGCGGATTTCCCTGGCGCTGAATCCCACGTCCACCAGGAGCGTGTCACCGTTGTGCTCGATGGCGAGGGCGTTTCCCTTGGAGCCGGAGCCGAGGACAACGAGTCGGGTCACGACCCCGTCAGCCGCCGGTAGGTCGCGGAGAGCGCCGCCGACCGTTCGGGGGTGAGCTCCACCTGGCGACGGGGGAACACCCGGCCGGCGATTTCGAGGAAGCCCGTCTCGGTCACCCGTTCCTCCCCGACCATGCCCCAGGCGAAGGGTGGCACTGACTTGGGGACCGGGCCGCCGAAGACGTTGGCCCCGGCGCCCACAATGGTGCCGGTGCTCAGCATCGTGCCGATGGCCGTCTTGGCGTGATCGGCGATCAGGCTCCCGAGAAACATGCGACCGGTCTCGATCCGCTCGCCGGATGGTTCCAAACGGATTTCACCGTAGGTGTTCTTCAGGTTGGATGTCGTGGTGCCGGCACCAAGATTGACCCAGGCGCCGAGGACGCTGTGTCCAACGAATCCGTCGTGGGCCTTGTTGACATAGCCGTGGAAGACCGATGCGCTGACTTCGCCCCGGACCCGGCACTGCGGGCCGAAGACCGACCCGCGCACATCGCCGCCGAGGATGACGGTCTGGGGGCCGACATAGAGCGGACCTTCGAGCCGTGCGCCGCTGCGTACCTGCGCGCCCTCATCGATGATGATCCCGCCGCCGCGGGTATCGAAGACGACGCCCGGCTCCACGAATCCGCCCAGGATGACGACTTCCGTCGGCTCGCCAATGACGATGGAGCCGCCCGGCAGGTCGTCGCCGCGATTGGCCAGGAGATCGGCGCAGTCGGCGGGGAGCAGGTGCTCGAGCGCGGTCAGGATGTCGTAGGCACCGTGGAGCAGGATCCCGTCGATTTCCTGGGCGTCGCCCTCGTCGTGGGGGGCGGTCCACTCTTCGCCGTCGGCCACCAGCCAGGCCACCGTCTCACCCTCGTGCGTCAGGCGCCGTGCCGCCGGGTCGAGCTCGAGCGGCTCCCCAGTGGGGGCAAACCAGCTGGCCGCCACGATGCACGGCCCCTGCACGGGGGCCATCGGCTGCACCGGCGGTTCCGCGCCCTCGAAGAAGCCGGCGCAGTGGTCCCCGAGAATGAGGGCGGTTTCCGCGTCGAAGAACCCCTCCCACCGGTCGCGGATGCGCCAGATACCGGCGCGGAGTTCCGCCACCGGCCGCACGCCGGCGAAGGGAGCCCAGGCGGCCCCGGGAGCGATCGGCTCAAGCAGGTAGAGTGGCCGGTCAGACATCACGGACCTCGGGGGGGAGGGTGTCGAGGGCTTCCTTGAGCCGCGCGGCGTCGGCGCGATTCATGACGAGGATCCGGCCGTTGGCGCGCACCACCACGATGTCCCGGACGCCGAAGAGCACGATCGGATCGCCGTCGGTCCAGGCGATGCAGTCCTCGGCGCCGTGGGCATGGACAGGCCCGACAAGCACGTTCCCGCCGGCGTCGTGCTCGCGGACCCTTGCGAGTGCTTCCCACGTGCCCACGTCGTCCCAGTGAAAAGCGCCGGCCACCACCGCCACGGCGTTGCTCCGTTCGAGCACGCCGACGTCGATCGAGACCGGCGTGACCATCGAGAAGAAGCGCGATACGTCACCGGCGCGCAGCGCGGCGAGCGCCACCGACAGCTCCGGGGTGTGCCGTTCGACCTCGGCGCGGAGCCGGGCCGCCGTCCACGCGAAGAGACCGCTGTTCCAGAGGGCACCGGCCGCGATGAGGTCGAGGGCGCGGGCCGCCTCCGGCTTTTCGACGAAGCGCGCCACCCGGCGTGCCGTGGCGTCGAGCTCGGGGCCCGGCACGATGTAGCCGTAGCCCGTCTCCGGCCGCGACGGTACCATGCCGACGGTCACCAGCCGGTCGTGCTTGCGGGCGCTCTCGAGTGCGGCGACGGCGGTATGGCGGAATGCCTCCGGATCCCTGATGACCCAGTCGGCGTGCAGCGAGAGGACTTCGGCGTCGGGATCGCGGCGCTGCGCCTCGAGCGTGGCCCAGAGCAGCGCCGGACCGGTGGAGGCCGCGCGCGGCTCGACCAAAATGTTTTCGGGAGGGAGGGGAAGCGCCTTCCGCAGCGGACCGGCGAGCGCTTCACCGGTCACCACCAGCACATGGGCGGGGTCCACCAGTCCGGCCAGTCGCTCGACCGCCTCTTCCGCCGTGGAGCGCGGGCCGGCCAGGGGGAGCAGTTGTTTCGGGTGCGCCGGGGTGCTGAGCGGCCAGAATCGCGTGCCGGAGCCACCGGCGAGGAGGACGGCCCAGCGCATCAGAGCAGTGCGGAGAGCGCTTCGGCTTCCGCGGAGAGTTCGAAGAGGAGGGTGCCCACGTTCACGTCCCGGCGCACGAGGAGGAGCAGCGAGGCGTCATCCCGCACGGGGTGGATGACCACGCGGCCGGATTCGTACTCGACGACGCCGATCTGGAGCTTGCCCTGCCTGGTGCTCTGACCCAGCTGGGCGAGCTGTCGCAGGGCGGCGGAACCGACCGCCGCCAGCTCATCGGCGGCGGGATCGTTGCCGGCCTGGGCGACCGAGAGACCGTCGTCGCTCAAGACCAGCACGCCGAGCACACCGGGGCGCGCGGCCAGGTCATCCAAGAGGCCTGAAATTGTGGGCATTCAGCGTGCTCCGCGGCGGGGGTCGAGGCCCGCGGAACGTAGATGGCGACCGGGGCGAAGTCAAGAAACCACGGTGGGTTGACCCACTTCATCCCCGTTGGTAACCTTCCGTTCTTATGCGCCTTCCACACCTGCTTTCCATGCTCGCCGCCGTCGCGACCGCTTCGGCCTGCAGCGACAACGTCAACCTCGCGCCGGCGTCGATCCCGAACGTGGTCGACACCTTCACGATCGGCTCGCTCACCAGCTCGCCGGTGTCGATCCCCAGCGCCTATTCCGTCGCCGACGGCAACGTGGTCCGTACCGACCTGACCTCCGCTTTCGACTTCGCGTACAACGTGGACGCCACGGGGCAGCACGTCCTCCTCACGCTCGAAGTGATGCGGTTGGTCACCACCAACGGGTCGGGGCCGGGCATGCAGTTTACCTCGAAGCCGTTCGACCAATTGAGCCAGGCGCCGTCGAACGGGTGGATCACCGGGGACACGATCAAGGTCGATTCCGGTACCGTGCTGCTGCTCCGCTCGCGGATCATTTGCGGCGGGCTCGGTGTCCCGCTCTATGGGAAGATGGAAGTGCTCTCCATCGACGACACGCCAGGGAACCAGACCATGACCTTCGCGGCGCTCTCCAACGAAAACTGCGGCTACAAGAGTCTGGTCCCCGGCCTCCCGAGGGACTGAGGCTGTGATCGACCTTCGCCAGCTGCGCCAGGATCCCGACGGCGTCCGGAGCCGGTTGGCCCGGCGCCTCGATCCGGGCGTCGACGCCAGGCTCGAGGAGATTCTCGCCCTCGACGTCCAGCGCCGTGCCATTCTCTCCCGCGTTGAATCCCTGAAGTCGGAACGGAACAAGGCCACCGAGGAGGTGGCGCGACGCAAGCGGGCCAAGCAGCCGGCCGAAGATCTCATGGCGGACCTGCGCGCATCCGGCGAGGAGGTGCGGGTGCTCGACGCCGAGTTGCGGGAGGTCGAGGCGGCGCTGGAAGCCCGGGCGCTGGACGTCCCCAACCTCCCGTCGCCCGAGTGTCCCGACGGCGATGCGACGGCCAACACCGTCCTGCGCAGCTGGGGCAGCCCACCGACGTTCGACTTTGAGCCGCGTCCGCACTGGGAACTCGGCGAACGACTCGGGATTCTCGACCTGCCGCGCGGGGCCAAGCTGTCGGGGAGCGGGTTCCCGGTCTTCGTCGGGCTTGGCGCGCGCCTGGTGCGCGCCCTCGAAAACTTCATGCTCGACCTCCACACGCGGGAGCATGGATACGTCGAGGTCGCTCCGCCGCTGCTGCTCAACGAGGCCAGCCTGCTCGGAACGGGCCAGCTGCCCAAGTTCGAGGAGGATCTCTACCGTGTCGAGCGCGACGGGCTCTACCTCCTGCCGACCGCGGAGGTGCCCGTCACGAACCTGCATCGCGACGAGATTCTCGACGGCGCCTCGCTGCCGATCGGCTATGTGGCCAGCACCCCCTGTTTCCGGCGGGAAGCCGGCGCGCACGGCAAGGACACGCGCGGCCTGATCCGCCTCCACCAGTTCGACAAGGTGGAAATCGTCCGGTTTGTGCGGCCGGAGCACGGTGCCGCGGAACACGAGCGCATCACCGGGCATGCCGAAGCGGTGCTGCAGCGGCTCGGGTTGCCGTACCGGGTGCTTTCCCTCGCGGCGGGGGACATCGGATTTGCCAGCGCCCGCACGCTCGATCTGGAGGTCTGGGCCGCCGGCGTCAACGGCTGGCTCGAGGTGTCGAGCGCCTCGACCTTCACCGACTTCCAGGCCCGGCGGGCCAACATCCGGTTCCGGCCGGAGCCGGGCGCCAAGCCGGAATTCGTGCACACCCTGAACGCCAGCGGACTCGCCTTCCCGCGCACCATCATCGCGCTGCTTGAGCACGGCCAGCAGGCGGATGGTTCCGTCCAGATTCCCGAGGCGCTTGCGCCCTATCTGGGGACCGATCGCCTGGTCCCTCGTGCGTAGGGACTCGGTCCGCCGCTTCGCGCCGGGCGTGATCGTCGCCCTGGCCGTCGGGCTCATTGCCCTGACGGCCGGCACGGGGTTGATGGTCACGCGGCACCTCCAGCAGGACGCCCTCAACATCAGTCGGCTCTATTCCGGTGTGTTTGCCGGCCTGAACGACCCCAGCCCTGGTGCTGAGGCGGGCGCGCTCCTCCAGCTCGGTGAGCGGGTGCGGCAGCAGGGGCTTCCGCTCGTCGTGACCGACGGGATGGGACAGGTCACCGCCTACGCGAACCTTCCCTTCCAGGCCGAACTGGATGACCCCCGCGTCAAGGACTACGCGAAGAAGCTGGACAGGGTGAACCCCCCGCTCGTGGAGCCGGGCCTCGGCACGGTGCACTTCGGCCCGTTGCCGGCCCGCCGGCAGCTTGGCCTCCTGGCCCTCCTGCAGGCGCTGACGGTGGCGGTGATGATCGGTGTGGCCTACTTCGCCTACCGGCATGCGATGTCCTCGCAGCGCGACCGCCTCTGGGTGGCCATGGCCCGCGAGGCGGCGCACCAGATGGGCACGCCGCTGACGAGCCTGCAGGGGTGGATCGAGGTGGTGCGGTCCCGGCCGACCCCCCCGGCGGATCTGGCCGAGCACCTGGCGGCGGATGCCGAGCGGCTGGAGCGCGTGGCGCAGCGCTTCGAGCGCATCGGCAACCCCGCCCGACGCGAACCGATTGGCCTCGGCGCGCTCGCCGATCGGGTGGCCGGGTATTTCCGGCCACGGCTCCCGCGCCATGCCAACCCCATCGAACTGCGGGTGGAGGCGGCAGGGGCGGGGCCCAATGTCCTCGGCGACACGATCCTCCTCGAGTGGGCGCTGGAGTCTCTGGTCAAGAACGCGATCGACGCCCTGCGTGGCCGCTCCGGCACCATCATCCTCCGGGTCGAGTCCGAGGGGCGGCAGGGGGTGCTCCGCATCATCGACGACGGACCGGGCATCGAAGGCAGCATCCGGCGTACGCTCTTCCAGCCGGGCATCAGCACCAAGACTGGCGGGTGGGGAATCGGGCTCGCCCTCGCCACGCGGGTCGCGCAGGAAGCGCACGAGGGGAGTCTCTCGCTGGAGCCCTCGCCAACCGGCGCCTGTTTCCGACTTGCACTCCCGCTCCAGGACGAGGCAGCCGCCACATGACCACACCGCTCCTCGGTTCCCTGAATCCCGCCCAGCGCGAGGCGGTCGAGCACGTCGAGGGACCGCTGCTCGTGCTGGCGGGCGCCGGCTCGGGCAAGACGCGCGTGCTCACCGCGCGCGTCGCGAACCTGATCGAGACGCACGGAGTGGCGCCCGACCGGATCTTCGCGGTCACCTTCACCAACAAGGCCGCCTCCGAAATGAAGGAGCGGATCGGCCGGCTGCTGGGACGCGACCCGGGCGGGCTCTGGATCGGCACCTTCCACTCGCTCTCGGCGCGCCTGCTGCGGCGGGAAGCCGAACTGCTGGGCTTCACGCGCCAGTACACCATCTACGACGAGGACGATCGGCTGCGCCTGATCCGGCGATTGCTGGAACAGCTGGGGCACCCGCCGAAGGCCTTTTCGCCCAAGGCGGTGCAATCGATCATCTCCGGTGCCAAGAACCGGATGGTGCCGCCGAGCGAGCTGCTGGCCTCGAGCACCTTCAACCCGATGGTGAAGGTGGCGGCGGAGGTCTACGCCGCCCTGGGGCCCGCGCTGCAGTCCGCCAACGCCATGGATTTCGACGACCTGCTGCTCCATCCGCTGGCGCTCTTCCGGAAGCACCCGGAACGGCTGGAGGCGTATCGCCGGAAGTTCCAGTTTGTCCTCGTGGACGAGTTCCAGGACACCAACCGCGCGCAGTACGAACTGATTCGCGCGCTGGGATCGCACGGGAACGTGAGCGCCGTGGGCGACGACGACCAGTCGATCTACGGCTGGCGCGGCGCCGAAGTGCGCAACATGGTCGATTTCCAGACCGACTTCGGCGGCGTGCACCTGGTCCGCCTCGAGGAGAACTACCGGTCCACCCAGGTGGTGCTCGACGCGGCGAATGCCGTCATCGCCGAGAACACGGGGCGGATCGGCAAGACGCTGCGAACCGCGCGGCGGGGCGGGGAATCGGTCACCCTGGTGGCGGCAGCCGACGAGCGTGACGAGGCGGAATGGATTTCCGGCGAACTCCGCCGCCGCGCCGCGGATGGCGACTGGGGCTACGGTGAAATGGCCGTGCTCTACCGCACCAATGCGCAGTCCCGCGCGCTCGAAGAGTCGTTCCGCCGGAGCGGGACACCATATCGGATCGTCGGGGCCATCAGCTTCTACGACCGCCGCGAGGTCAAGGACCTGCTCGCCTACCTCCGGCTCGTGGCGAATCCTGCGGACGATGAGGCGTTCCTCCGGGCCGTGGCCGTGCCCCGTCGCGGCATCGGCGACTCCAGCCTGGCGACGCTGATCGAATCCGCGCGGCAATGGGACAAGCCCCTCCTCGCGGCCGCCGGCATCGCCGATCGCATTGCCGACCTGCGTCCCAACGTGCGGCAGGCGCTGACCGGATTCGCGGCGCTGCTCGACCGGCTGCGAAGCGAGGCCGGGCATCAGCCCCCCGCCGACGTCCTGGAGGAGTTGATCCAGGCCATCGATTACGAGAACCTCCTGCACCAGGAGGGACCGGAAGGCGCCGACCGCTGGGACAACGTCCGGGAACTGGTGGCGAGCGCCGCCAACTGGTCGGAGGTGGTGGTGGAAGACCCTGAAGAGCCGGGCTCGCCGCTCGAACGATTCCTGGCCGACGCCGCCCTCCTGAGCTCGCACGACTCGATCGAAGGGTCGGAGGAAGGGGTCACCCTCATGACCATCCACACCGCCAAGGGGCTGGAATGGCCGGTGGTGGTGCTCGCCGGCCTCGAGGATGGGCTCTTCCCGCTGGCCCGTGCTGACGAGCAGCCGGGAGGAGTGGAGGAGGAGCGGCGTCTCTGCTACGTGGGCCTGACGCGCGCCAAGGACAAGCTGTACCTCACCTTTGCGCGCAGCCGTCGGCGCGGCGGCGACCTCAAGTACGGACGCCCATCCCGGTTCCTGGAGTCGTTGCCACCGGGAATCCTGGATGAACGGAGAACATCGGTCGCAGGCTGGCAGGGCAGCGGGGCAGCAGGGCAGCGGGGCAGTTGGCAGCGCCCGTCGGCCCCGCAGACCCGCAGCCCGGCGGCCCCGCCCGCGCCAGAAGAAATCTCGCAGGACGCCCCACGCTACGTGCGCGGGGAGCGCGTGACGCACCGGCGGTTCGGCAGCGGGTCGATCCAGGGACTCTCCGGGGGTGGGCGCGACCTGAAGGTGTCCGTCCAGTTTGACGACGAGGAAGTCGGGCTGAAACAACTGCTCGTGGCCTTCGCGGGTCTCGAACGAGAGTGGGAGAGCGCATGACCATTGGCCGGGATGAAATCCTGAATGTCGCAAAACTCGCGGAACTCGATGTCCCTCTCCAGGACGTCGAGGCGCTTGCGGCACAGATCGGGCGCATCGTCGACTACGTGGCGCAGCTGAACGACGTTCCCGCCGGTGAGTCGGCGGAGCCGTTTCTCTCGGGCCCGGCGTCGGTCACGCTCCGGGAGGATGTCCCCGGTTCCGTTCCCCTCGCTCACGAGATTGCCTCCTTTGCCCCGGCGTTTCGCGACGGACTCTTTCTCGTGCCGCGGCTCGGCTCCATGGAGGGGGAATGAGCGACGTGCAGGCGGAAGCGGCCTCGGTTGCCGGGCGCCTCCGCGCGGCGGAGGCGCGCGGCCTCAACGCGACCTTGCACTGGAGCGAGGACAACCTCGCCGCGGAAGCGGCCCGTGTCATGGCGATGCAGGCGTCCGGCGCCGCGCTCCCGCTGGCCGGGATGCCGATCGCCATCAAGGACAACATCGTCACCCTCGATGCCCCGACGACCTGCGCGTCGCGCATCCTCGAGGGCTATCGCTCTCCGTATGACGCGACGGTGGTGCACCGGCTTCGCAGTGCCGGGGCGCTGATCGCCGCCAAGGCCAACCTCGACGAGTTCGCCATGGGCTCGTCCACCGAGCACTCGGCGTTCGGGCGGGTGCAACACCCCACGCATCCCGATCGCGTCCCCGGGGGCTCGTCGGGCGGATCCGCGGCGCTCGTGGCCGCCGGAGTGGTGCCGGCCGCGCTCGGCTCCGAAACGGGAGGCTCGGTCCGGCAACCGGCCAGCTTCTGCGGGATTGTCGGGGTCAAGCCGACCTACGGCCGGGTGAGCCGGTACGGATTGGTGGCCTTTGGGTCGTCGCTCGATTGCGTGTCGGTCTTTGGCCGCACGGTCGATGACGCCGCCCGGGTGCTCTCCGTGATCAGCGGGCCCGACCCGCGGGACGCCACCACCGTTGCCGCCGAGCCGCTGGCGCTGGATGCCACACCCGGGTCGTTGCGCGGGCTGCGGGTCGGTCTGCCCGCCGAATACTTTCCCGCCGACCTCGATGCCGGGGTGCGTGCCGGCGTCGATCGCGCGAAGGAGGCGCTGCGCGCGCTTGGCGCGGAGCTGGTACCGGTGTCATTGCCACACACCCGGTTCGCGGTGCCGACCTACTATGTGCTGGCGCCGGCCGAGGCGGCCTCCAATCTCGCGCGGTACGACGGGGTGCGGTACGGCGTGCGGCGTGTCGGCGCTGCCGGGGACCTCCCCGCGCTCTACCGCGCGACGCGGGGCGAAGGGTTCGGCCAAGAGGTGCGGCGCCGCATCCTGGTCGGCACCTACGTGCTGAGCGCCGGGTATCACGACGCCTATTACAACAAGGCGCAGCAGGTCCGGAACCTGATTGCCGGTGATTTTACCCGGGCCTTCACGCCGGGCGGGGTGGACCTGCTGCTCACTCCCACGACACCCACCCCGGCGTTCCTCGCCGGGGAGAAGACCAGCGACCCGGTCGCGATGTACCTGGCCGACATCTTCGTGAGCGCCGTCTCCCTGGCGGGCCTCCCGGCCCTGAGCATCCCGGTCGGTCTCTCCGAGGGGCTGCCGGTGGGGGCGCAGCTGATCGCCCCGGCGTTCATGGAGTCGCGCATGTTGTCGGTGGCGAGCGCGCTCGAGTCGGCGCTCGGCCCCGCCGGGGAGGTCCGCTGATGACCTGGGAGACCGTGATCGGCCTCGAGGTTCACGTCCAGCAGAGTACCCGCACCAAGATGTTCTGTGGCTGCGTCGCTTCGTTTGGTGATCCGCCCAACACGAACGTCTGCCCCACCTGCCTCGGTCTTCCCGGCGCGTTACCGGTGCCGAATGCCGAGGCCATCCGGCTGGCCGTGCGAGGCGCGCTGGCGCTCGGCGGCACGATTCACCATCAGAGCGTCTTTGCCCGGAAGAACTATTTCTATCCCGACCTGCCGAAGGGTTACCAGGTCTCCCAGTTCGACAAGCCGCTTTCCACCGGCGGCGCGGTGTGGTTCGAGTCCCCGGAGCGGGGGCGGATCGCCTGCTCGATTACGCGGTTGCACATCGAGGAGGACGCCGGCAAGTCGCTGCACGACCGGTATCCCGGTCACACCGCGGTGGATCTCAACCGGGCGGGTACGCCGCTGGCCGAGATCGTGAGCGGTCCCGACCTCCGCTCGCCGGCCGAGGCGCGCGCCTACCTGGTGGCGCTGAAGCAGATCCTGGTCTACGCCGGGGTGAGCGACTGCAGCATGGAGAAGGGGACGCTACGGGTCGACGCCAACCTCTCCATCCGTCCGGCAGGACAGCAGGCGCTCGGCACCAAGACCGAGGTCAAGAACATGAACAGCTTCGCCAACGTCGAGCGGGCGCTGACCGCTGAGTATGAGCGGCAGGTGGGATTGATCGAGTCGGGGGGACGGGTGGAGCAGGTGTCGCTGCTGTTCAACGCGGCAAACGGCACGGTCCGTCCGACACGCTCGAAAGAAGACAGCCACGACTACCGGTACTTCCCCGATCCCGACCTTCCGCCGCTGGTGTTGACGGAGGCCTTCATCGAGGAGCAGCGCCAGGCGCTGCCGGAACTGCCCGAGGCCCGGCGTGCACGATTCGAGCAGGAGTACGGCCTGTCGGCGTATCACGCGCAGGAGCTCACCGGCGAGCGCGCCGTGGCCGACTATTTCGAGGAGACGGTCAAGGCGGGAGCGGACGCCAAGGCTGTGGTCGGGTGGGTGCTGGGGGACGCGATGGCGGCCTACAATACCGACGGGCGATTCCGGGTGTCACCTGCGCAGCTGGCGGAACTCGTCGGAGCGATTGGTGGTGGTGTCCTGAGCCAGCAGGGGGCAAAGCAGGTCTTTGCCCATGTGCTGCAGGCCGAGCCCGGGAACTACACGATCAAGGGACTTGCCGCAGAACTTGGCCTCGTTCAGGTCCAGGACACCGGCGCGCTCGAGGGGTGGGTCGATGAAGTGCTGGCCGCACACCCCGACGAGGTGACCCGCTTCCGCGGCGGCGAGGCCAAGCTGATCGGGTTCTTTGTGGGGCAGGTGATGAAGAAGAGCAAGGGGAAGGCCGATCCCAAGGGCGTCGCCCCGATCCTGCAGAAGAAACTCAACGGGGGCTGAGCACTCCTTCCGGCTCAGTCCTCGGCCTTCGGGTCTTCATCCGATGACCCGTCGCCCTCCAGCAACTCCTCGAGCAGCCGGTCCACCACCTCGGAGACCGGTCCCGTGAGCACCGTGAGCAGCACGTCGCGGGCTTCCTCCGCGAGGTCGTCGGGGTGTTTCCGGTCCCGCGAGAGGCGCACGATGTTGCCGAGGTAGACCGGCACGGCGGCGCCGTCCTCGAGGCTCGGCGTCTCGCCCTCGGGACGGGACGGCTGCTCGGTTTCCAGTTCGAACGACGGCGCGGGCACGCTGGCACGCCACGGCTCGCTGTCCTCCTCCTCGCCTTCCTCCGACTCCTCGGTCTCGTCGGACAGGGGAAAGCGCTCCGCGGGCAGGAGGGCGAGGAGGCGGCACTGCAGCCCCGGCGCGTCTTCGTAGGCCACCAGGCCAAGATGGACGGGCTCATCGAAGAGATGGAATTCACGCAACTCGTCGAGCGCTTCGGTCGGTGCCACCCGTCGCCCGACCAGCCGCTCCCCGATGAAGGTGCCGAGACAGACCGAGCCTTCGGGGGTCCGCTCGTCGTCCACCGGCTCGACGCGCACCAGGACCGGCGCGCTGGTGGCGACCAGCACGCTCGGACGGCCCTCGCCGTCTCCTTCGGGAAGCCCGAGATCGTCAGGCCGCATCGAACTCTCCATCGGTCCCGACCTGCCAGGGGCGCGAGGTGGACAGCTTTCGCCAGTAGGTGAGGTCCGCCTTGCGGGGGAGGCCGAAGTCTCGCTCGGCGAGCTTGTGCACCCGCATCGTGTCGGCGGCGCCACCGCTCTCTTTCACTTCCCGGCGGAGCGACTGCGCGGCACGGAGCGGTTCCGCCCCGGCCGGGTCGAGGCGCCGGGCGAGCGGCCGGTCATCCCCCAGCATTTCCATCACGAATTCATACGAGAGCGCCATGTGCTGCTCGACGTCTTCCTCGGGGAGGTCCCAGCGGCTGTGGTTGCGGGCCATCCGGAACGCCCGTTGCCAGCTGCGGGTCTCCACCAGGTGCACCATGCCGCGGAAGAGGCGGCGGTTGGTCCGCACGCTGAAGATCGTGGGGGAGATGATCTGGTCGAGGTGCGCGTCCGCCGGGGTGTGGTCGAGTTGGATGACTTCCTTGGCCGTGCTCGCGTACCCCTCGCCGAGGTGGGTCTCGAACCGGGCCTCCCAGTAGGCATGGCCGAGCCCGGAGCGCGAACTCGTGACGGCCAGCTGGCGGGGGACAAAGTAGTTGTGGGCGACGGTGTCGGCGGCCAGGTGCGCGAGGTAGCCGAGCCCGAACGCTCGCAGGGCATCGGTCGGGGCAAGGTCGTGGATTTCCTGCCCGACGTGCCAGTGGTGGCAGTGCCGGCTGACCGGCGCGAAGTTCTTTGCGATGCTGCTGTCCGCCGCGATGTTGCCGTACAGGAAATCGAAGGGAAACGCCCGGATGAGGTCGGCAACCGTCGGGGGGAGGAGGTGGCCGCTGGCCAGGACGTTCTGCGCGAGGTAGATGTGGGTTCCTGGACTCCAGGCGTGCAGGGCGTCCGGTGCGGCGGCCAGCGCGAGGCCGACCACCGCCAGCGCAACGGCGACCCGGGCGACGGTCATCGCCGCCGCCTGCGCCGCAACACCTTTGCGATGATGCCCGTGCTCAGGCGAGCGGTGCGCAGCGCGCTCGCGAAGCGCAGCGCCGTGTCTTCGACTTCCTCGTGCACGACCTCGTAGAGCGCGTCGAGGTCGGCCGCCCGTTCCGTGAATCGATCGATGCCATGATCGAGTCGCGTGCGGAACCGCCGGCTGGTTTCGACGTAGGCCTCGCCTTCCTCACGGACCAGGGACACGATCGACTCGCCCTGCTCGGCGACCCGCCTGGCGCCCTCCAGCATGCCGGCCAGGTCCTGGCGCAGGCCGCTGAGGTTGTCCGACATGGCGTCGATGCGCTTTTCGAGGGAGATGGCCGCGATGGCCGCGGCCGCGAACACCACCACCCACGCGAGCGCCATGATGGCGACCGAGATTGCGATGGTCGGACCGACCCAGCCCGGCATGGGCGGCGAAGCGCCCTGAAGCAGCAGGAGCATGTTCACGCTCGAAGTATGGCCTCCTCGGCGGCCATTCGGAATCCCTTGCGCTTGACGGCCCCCGGCACACCGGGCGAGGTTTGGCCATGCCCCCACGCTACCTCGTCCGCGGCGGTTCGACCCTCCGCGGCACTCTGCGCCCTGCCGGCAACAAGAACGCCGCGCTTCCCGCCATCGCCGCCGCCGTCCTCGCCGAGGGACCGGTCGAACTCGACAACATGCCGCGGATCCGCGACGTGGAGACGATGCTCGCCATCCTCGCCGAAATGGGGGCGGGGGTGGAGTGGATCGAGACGAATCACGTCCGGATCGACCCCCGCAGCATCGAGAACAAGCCGCTGGACCCGCGCCTCTGCGCCCGGATTCGCGCCTCGATCCTCCTGGCCGGCCCGCTGCTGGCGCGGTTCGGGCGGGTGACGCTCCCGCCGCCGGGGGGCGACGTGATCGGGCGGCGCCGTGTGGACACCCATTTCCTCGCCCTCGAGGCGCTGGGAGCGGAGGTGCAGCTCGGCGACAACTACGAGCTGTTCGGCAAGGCGCTCAAGGGCGCCGACATCTTCCTCGACGAGCCCAGTGTCACTGGCACCGAGAACGCCCTGATGGCCGCCGTGAAGGCGCAGGGCCGCACGGTCCTCCGCAACGCCGCCTCCGAACCACACGTGCAGGACCTCGCGCGGCTCCTCGTGGCGATGGGGGCGCACATCGAGGGAATCGGCTCGAACACCTACGTGATCGAGGGGGGGCATCCGCTGCACGGCGCCTCCTACACGATCGGGCCCGACCACATCGAGATCGGGAGCTTCATCGGCCTCGCGGCCGTCACCAACAGCACCCTGACCATCGACGGGGTGCGCGGCGACGACCTGCGGGGCACCCTCCTTGGCTTCGAACGGCTCGGCATCCGGCCGCGGCTCGACGGACAGAGGCTCATCATTGACGCCGACCAGGAGCGCCGGATCCGTCCCGACCTCGGCGGCCACGTGCCCAAGCTCGAGGACGGGCCCTGGCCGGCCTTTCCCGCCGACACGATGTCCATCGCGCTGGTGGCGGCCACGCAGTGTGAGGGGCTGCTGCTGGTGTTCGAAAAGATGTTCGAGTCGCGGATGTTCTTCGTGGACAAGCTGATCGGGATGGGCGCCCGGATCGTGCTCTGCGACCCCCACCGCGCGGTGGTGGCGGGGCCGGTCAAGCTGCGGGGCAGCACCGTCGAGTCGCCGGACATCCGGGCGGGCATGGCCATGCTCATCGCGGCGCTGGCGGCGGAGGGGACGACCCATCTGCACAATGTGGGGCAGATTGAGCGGGGGTACGAGCGGATCGACGAGCGGCTGCGCGCCCTGGGCGCCGACATCGAACGGTTCGAGGAGTAGGGGCGCGCGCTCGCGCGCCCCGTCCCTCCCGATATCCTAGAACTTGTAGCTGAAGCCGATCACCGGACCGTAGTTCGTCACGTTGTAGAGGAAGTAGTCTGCCTCTCCCTTGGTGCCAGTCGCGTAGTCGGCGTTGATGGCCCGATAGCCGAGTGAGGCGGACCAGCCCTTGCCGAAGCCGTAGTTCAGGTATCCCGCGCCCTGCCAGGTGTTGTTGGTCCCGCCGATGCCAAACCCACCAATGTCTCCGCGGCCGATCACGGTGAGGTGCGACCCGACCGGCAGCATGATGCGCGCGCCGATGAGGGGGGCAAACCAGCTCTCGGTCGAGCTCTTGGTGCTGACGTTCGGCAGGTTCACATCCGGCACGATTTCGGTCTCGATGACGGGCACCCGGATGCCGATCAGGGCGTCCATCCACGGCGTGACGCGATACCCGCCGTCCGCCTCCATGAGCCACTGCTTCAGCTTGACCTCGGCGATGGTGGCGCCAGTATTCGGCGTGGCGACGTCGGAGCCGAGTTTCATGTAGATGAAGTCGAGGCCGGTCACGAAGGTCTGCCCGCGACCCATGTAGTTGAACATGGCGCCCATCTTCAGGTTGTCCCAGATGTCGCTGAAGGGCACATCCACGCTGGCTTCCACGGGGCCCACACCGGCCGTCCCGGACATGTTGGCGCCCCAGCCATAGAGCGTCACGGTATTTTCCCACTTCGCGTCCTGCGCGTGCAGGCTGCCGAGCACGCCGAGGGCAAGGACCGCTGCCAGGCAGGCACTGCGAACCAAAGTTGTGCGCAACATCGTGTTGTCTCCGATGGGAGTAAGCCTTGCGGGCTGCATGAGGAAGCCCCGCCGGGAGCAATAATCACCGGGATGCTTGCCCGGCGCAATCGCCCCGGCCACACCTTACACACTGCAACCGGATCGCCGCCGTGACCGATGTCGCACCCGTCACCGAAGTCGTGCTTCCGCGCACGCCAGTGCCACGGATGGAACTGCCCGGCTGGAGGGAGCGGTTCGGGGTCATGGCCGGGATCACCACTCGGGGGAGCGAGGCGGAGCCATTTGATCTCGGGCTGGCCAGCCACCAGCCAATCGAAAAGGTCCTGGGGCAATGGGCCGCCTTCCGGACCGCCGAACCGGGATTCCCGCTGGTGACCCTGGGCCGGCAGGTGCATGGCACCGAGGTTGTCTGGCACGAAGGGGGGCGCGGGTGGCTGCTTCTCGACGGCGTGGATGGCCACGCCACGGACGCCCGGGGCATCCTGTTGACCGTGACCGTCGCCGACTGTACGCCGGTGTACCTTCTCGATTCGGCAACGGGCGCCATGGCGCTGCTCCATGCCGGCTGGCGGGGGGCCAGCGGACGGATACTGGAGCGGGGAATCCGCCTGCTGCAGGGCCGGGTTGGTACCGCGTCACAAGATATTGTAATGCATTGTGGCGTAGCTATTTGTGGTGCCTGCTATGAAGTAGGTTCTGAGGTGTTTGACGCGTTTGGTCTGCCGGTTCCCGCCGGGGGCAAGGGGCCGCTCGATGTGCGGGCCCAGCTGGTGCGTCAGGCGGAGGAACTCGGGGTCGGGGAGATCAGCGTTTCCACTCACTGCAGCGGGCACGATCAGGCCCTCTTCCACAGTCACCGCCGCTCGCTGGGTGCGGACGGCCGGATGATCGCGTATCTCGGCCGCCCGCTCGCAAGTCCCTGAGGTGATTGACGCCCCGGCGTTTGCGGGGTATCTTTTGATGCTGTGGGGGCCGCCAGTCCGGGGCCGGCTGTTGATGTGGGGGAGTTCCCCCACATTTTTTTTCACCCCGCGACGCGACTTCCGACCCCATACCCGATGCTGACACCAGCCGGGCCCGGGTGCCGGTTTCCGTCCGCCGGACGATTCGTCGTCCCGCGGGGGAGCCGGGCGGGTGCGGCCGCAATTGTGTGTATACGAGATGCGTACTCCCCGATGGACGGGGCTGACCGGTGACACCGGCATGGAGTAACGATGGCAACCTCGACTGAAATGCTCGCTGCGTTCCGCGAACTGTCCACCACCAAGCAGCTCGACCGCGCGGAACTGCTCGATCTCCTGCACGACGGCATCCAGGCCGCGCTGGTCCGCAAGTACGGGCCGACGGTGCGGTTCGAGCTCGCCGTGGATGAACTGAAGGGGGGCCTGACGGTCACCCGGCTTCGGCAGGTGGTGGAGGTGGTGGAAGACCCGGCCAGCCAGGTGTCAGTGGAGGAGGCCCGGTTCGAGGACCCGGAGTTCGAGCCCGGCGACATGCTGGAAGAGGACATCCCCTTCGCGGCGTTCGGCCGGCTGGCGGTGCAGGCCGCCAAGCAGCGGATCATCCAGCGGGTGCGCGAGGGTGAGCGGGCCCGGATCCGCGACGAATTCGAGGACAAGGTCGGCGAGCTGCTCAGCGGCGAAATCCAGCAGATCGAGCGCGGCAAGCTGGTCATCATGCTCAACAAGTTCCGCGAGGCGGAGGCGATCATCCCCTACCGCGAGCAGAACCACCGCGAGCACTTCCACCAGGGCGACACCATCCGCGCGGTGCTCAAGCGGCTGGAGGAGACGCCGAAGGGTCCGCGATTGATCCTGAGCCGCGCGGACGGGCTGTTCGTCAAGGCGCTCTTCAAGCTCGAGGTCCCGGAAATCCAGCAGGGCATCATTGAGATCCGCGCCATCGCGCGTGAGGTCGGCAGCCGGACCAAGGTCGCCGTCATTTCCCGTGACGACGCCATCGACGCCGTCGGCGCCTGCGTCGGCCTGAAGGGCTCGCGCGTCCAGGCGGTGGTCAATGAACTGAGCGGCGAGCGGATTGACATCGTCCCGTGGTCGCCCGATCCGGAGCGCTTCGCCAAGCAGGCGCTGGCCCCGGCGCGCGTGGCCCGCGTCATCGCCGATCCCGCCTCGAAGACGATCAACGCCGTGGTCGACGAGGACCAGCTCTCGCTGGCCATCGGGCGCAACGGGCAGAACGTGCGCCTCGCCTCCGAACTGACCGGGTGGAAGATCGACCTCTACTCGAGCCGTGAGTGGCTGGAGCGCGGCGGCGAGAGCCCGCTCTTCGCCCCGCTGCCGCCCGAGGAGGAAATCGCGCTGCAGGTGCCGCTGGCGGAGCTCGAGGGGCTGGCACCGGAACTCGTCGGCCTGCTGGCCAACGCTGGCTTCACGATGCTCAACGACGTGCTCGATCTCGAGCGCGACGACTTTCTCCGCGTGCCCGGCATGACGCCGGAAGCGGCGGATCAGCTGGTTGGCTTCCTGACCGAGCTCACGACGGACGAGAGCGAGGCAGGGGAGGACGCGGCGCCCTCCGCGTGAGTGGTGGCGTGCTCGGCCTGCTGGGCCTCGGCCTGCGGGCGGGGCACGTCGTGATCGGGGTCGACGGCGTCAGGCGGTCGATCCAGTCGGGGCAGGTGAAGTGCGTGGTGGTCGCATCAGACGCGAGCCCGCGCGCCGTGGACAAGGTGATTCGGCTGGCCGAGGCGCAGGGTGTCCCCCTGGTGCCGGGGCCGGCGGCCGATCTGATAGGCAGGCAGTTGGGACGGCCCCCTGTGATGGTGGCCGGAGTGCGGGACCGCGCGTTGGCCGAAGGTTTGGGCCGCCTGGCGCGGGAAGTCCCTGAGGAGGATTGAGTGGTCAAGACCCGGGTACACGAGTTGGCGGCAGAATTCGGTGTTTCCTCTGAGCAGCTGATCCAGACGCTCAAGGAAATGAACATCTTCGTGCGCAGTCACCTCTCCGCGCTGGAATCGGGGCAGGTGTCGGCGGTGCGCGTCCGCTGGGAGCGAGAGAAGCGGAAGAGCGCCGAAGAGCCCAAGCCGAAGCGCGGACGGCGCAAGAAGGCGGCGGCGGAGCCGGTGGCGCCTGAGGTGCCCGCCGCGCCGGTGCGCCGCCGCCGCACCAAGGCCGAGGTCGAGAAGGTCGAGGCCGAAGCCGCGGCGGAGGCGGAAGCCCAGGCCTCGGCGCTGGCCGCGCTGGAAGCCGAACGCGAAATCGCCCGCGGTGAGGCCGCCACGCCGGCCCGGTCGCTCGAGGACCGCGCCCGCGAGCTCTTCAAGGACGACGCGCCCGCCACCGAGGCCGGTGCGGAAGCCCCGGCGCCGGCCGCGGAAGCCTCACCCCCGGCGGCGCCGACGCGCCGCAAGGTGGAGGATCTCTTCCCGGCGACGCCACCACCGGCACCGGCGGCCAGCGGTTCTGGCACGTCCGCCCCGGCGGAACCGGCCACGCCGGCCCCCCCGCCGCCTGCGGCGCCGCGCAAGCCGTTCATCCCGCCCCGCATCCAGCGGCCCGCGCCGACCCCAGCCGCCTCGTCGGGCGCCTCCGGTGGCCGTCGCGGTCCGCCGTCCCGTGGCCCGCGCCCGGTGTTCAGCAGCGCCACCGGCCCGTCGGAGGCGTCGCGCCCCCGTGAATTCGGCCCGGACGCCAAGAAGGGCGACTTCAAGAAGGGGAAGAAGAAGCGCGGGAAGAACCAGGTCGACCAGGAAGCGGTGAGCAAGAACATCTTCAAGACGCTCAAGGGCATGAAGGGCGGCCGGAAGTCGCGCGGATCGCGCTCCGACGAGCCGTCCTACCGCGACGTGATGGCCGGTCGGGCCGCGGAGGAGCGGGAAAAGGAGAAGACGCGGATCCGGGTGAACGAGTTCATCTCGGTGTCCGAGCTCGCCGACCTGATGAAGGTGCCGTCGAGCCAGATCGTCCAGTTCGCCTTCAAGGAACTGGGCCTGATGGTGACGGTCAATCAGCGGCTGGACTTCGACCAGATCGAGCTGATCGCGTCGCAGTTCGGGTTCGAGGCGCTCCGCGAGGACGAATACGCCGCGGACCTCGGGCAGGAAGTGGATGAGGATCCGCCGGAAACGCTCCAGCCGCGGGCGCCGGTGGTCACCATCATGGGTCACGTCGACCACGGCAAGACGTCGCTCCTCGACTACATCCGCCATGCGAACATCGTCGCCGGCGAAGCCGGCGGCATCACGCAGCATATCGGCGCCTACCACGTCGAGCTGCCGAATGGCCGCCGGATCACCTTCCTCGACACCCCGGGCCACGAGGCCTTCACGGCGATGCGCGCCCGCGGCGCCCAGGTGACCGACCTCGTCGTGCTGGTGGTGGCGGCCGACGACCAGGTGATGCCCCAGACGATCGAGGCCATCAGCCACTCGAAGAACGCCGGCGTGCCGATGGTGGTCGCCATCAACAAGGTGGACCTCCCCGCGGCCAACGTGCAGAAGACCATGCAGGACCTCCTGCAGCACAACGTCGTGCTCGAGGAGTTCGGCGGCGACGTGCTCTCCGCCGGCGTCTCGGCGAAGAAGGGCACCGGGGTCGACCTGCTGCTTGAGAAGATCCTGCTCCAGGCCGACGTGCTCGATCTCAAGGCCAACCCCGACCGCAAGGCGCAGGGCACCGTGGTCGAGTCGACCCTCGATCCGGGCAAGGGCCCGCTCGCCACGCTGCTGGTGCAGCGCGGCACCCTGTCGGTCGGTGACGACTTCATCTGCGGCAAGTTCTCGGGCCGTGTCCGCGCGCTCTTCGACGAGCGCGGCAACAACATGACGTCCGCCGGTCCGTCGATGCCGGTGCAGATTCTCGGGTTCGACGGCGTGCCGTCGGCCGGTGACTCGTTCCTGGTGGTGGCGGACGCCGCCGAGGCCCGGGAAATCGCGCAGAAGCGGCAGCGCCTCGAACGTGAGGCCCAGAACCGCCGCGGTCAGCGGGGCGGCACGCTGGAAGACTTCAGCCGCGCCCTCAAGGAAGGGCAGGTCACCACGCTGCCGATCATCATCAAGGCCGACCAGGGCGGTCCCGCCGAGGCACTCGCCGACGCGCTCGCCCAGCTCAGCACGCCCGAGGTCCGGGTCGAGGTGGTGCACCGCGGCGTCGGCGCCATCAGCGACAGCGATGTGCTGCTCGCCAAGGCGTCGGGTGCCATCATCCTCGGCTTCCACGTGCGGCCGGACTCCAACGCCCGCGCCTCCGCCGAGCGGGAGCAGGTCGATATCCGCACCTATCGCGTCATCTACGAGGCCGTGGACGACATCCGGATGGCGCTCGAAGGGCTGCTCAAGCCCGAAGCGCGCGAGACGGTCCTGGGCGAGGCCGAGGTGCTGCAGGTGTTCAAGGTCAGCAAGGTGGGCACCATTGCCGGCTCCATCGTGCGGAGTGGCATGGTCCAGCGGGGCACCAAGGCCCGCGTGGTCCGCGACGGCGTGACGGTGTACACCGGCGCGTTCTCGAGCCTCAAGCGGTTCAAGGACGACGTCAAGGAAGTGCGCGAAGGGCTCGAGTGCGGTATCGGCATCGAGAACTTCAATGACGTGAAGGTCGGCGACCGCATCGAGTCGTTCCGCCTCGAAGAGATCAAGCGGACCCTCGAGCCGAGCGCCTCGGTTGGCGCGGCGTAGGCGATGAAGGGATCGTCGCGTCGCCCGGAGCAAATTGCCGAGAACATCCGGCAGGTGGTGGCGGACGCCCTCACCCGGGACATCCGCGATCCGCGCATCGGGCTCGTGACCCTCACTCACGTGACGGTGTCGGCCGACCTGTCGCATGCGAAGATCCGGGTCAGCACGCAAGGAGACGAGGAGACGAAGCAGCGCGCCCTCGAAGGGCTGCGGAGCGCGTCGGGGTTCCTCCGGACCCGGGTCGCCAAGGCGCTGACCACCCGTACCGTCCCGGAGCTGCATTTCGAGCTTGACCGCGGGCTGGAGCACGCGGCGCGGATCAATGAAGTGCTGGAGTCGCTGAAGCAGGAGGAGCAGGACTGACCGGGGCGCTCCTGATCGACAAGCCGGCGGGCCCCACGTCGCACGACGTTGTGGCTCAGGCCCGCCGGGTCTTCAAGGAGCGGTCGATCGGGCACACCGGGACGCTGGATCCCTTCGCCAGCGGCCTGCTGGTGCTGCTGCTCGGGAAGGGAACACGGGTTGCCCGGTTCCTCGACGGGCTCGCCAAGACCTACCTGGCGACGGCGCGCCTCGGACAGCGCACCACGACCGACGACCTGACAGGAGAGCCGGTCGGCGAGGGCTTCGAGGGCGAAGGGCCGGGTCGCGCCCGGATCGCGGAGGCGCTGGCCGGGTTCGTGGGCGCGCAGGAGCAGATGCCGCCGGCCTACTCGGCCAAAAAGCAGGGCGGCGAGCGGGCCTACGCACGGGCCCGGCGCGGCGAGGTGGTGGAACTCGCGCCGGCGGCGGTGACCGTGTACGCGGCGGAGTTGCTGGCGGTCGAGGGCAGGGATGTGACCTTTCGTGTCACGGTGAGCACCGGCACGTACATCCGTGCGCTCGCGCGCGACCTCGGCGAGGCGCTCGGCACCGGCGCCCACCTGACCGCGTTGCGCCGGGAGTCGATCGGCAGCCTCGAGGTCGAAAATGCGGTCCCGCTCGGCGCCCTGGAGCCCGGCACACCGCTCTGGCCGCTCGGGGCGGTCCTGGGGCATCTGCCGCGGGTTGTGGTGGATGAGGCGGGGCGGAAGGATCTCTCGCACGGACGCCCAGTGCGTGGCGTGACGGTCGGCACCGTGGTGCTGGCCTCCGACGCAGAGGTCATCGCGGTGGGTGAAGGGGACGGGGAGTGGCTCAAGCCCACGGTCGTGCTGGTGGCGCCATGACCACCTCCTCCCGCAGCACCCGGAAGGCACGGTGGTAACGGTCGGCTCCTTTGACGGTGTTCACCGGGGCCACGAGGCGGTGCTGACGGAGATCGCGGCGCGGGCCAGGGCGGCAGGGCGCCGTTCCGTGCTCGTCACCTTCGACCCGCACCCGATGGCGGTCGTGAATCCGGCGGCGGCGCCGCAGGTGCTGACCACCGGCCCGGAACGACGCGAAATCCTGGCGCAGACCGGGCTCGACTACGCGGTCCTGCTGCACTTCGACCGGGCGCTCGCGGCGATGCCGCCCGAGCGGTTTGTCCGGGAGATCCTCGTCGCCGGCTGCGGCATGCGGGAGTTGGTGATCGGCCACGACCATGGATTCGGCCAGGGCCGGCAGGGGGACGTGGAACTGCTCGGCCGGCTCGGCGCGGAACTCGGGTTTGCGGTCGACGTGGTGCCGGCGCTGGAAGTGGATGGTCACGCCGTCTCGAGCACGCTGGTCCGGCGCGCGGTGGCGGGCGGAGACCTCGCCACGGCGGCGCGCCTCCTCGGGCGGCGCTACTTCGCGACCGGTGAGGTGGTGTCCGGAGACGGCCGCGGGAAGACCCTCGGGTTTCCCACCGCCAATCTCAGCGGGATACCCGACCGGAAGCTGCTGCCGCCGGACGGCGTCTACGCGGTCCGGGTCGAGTGGCGCGGCGGACGCGCCGACGGGATGATGAATCAAGGAGGGAAGCCGACGTTCCAGCACGCGGAACGGTCCCTCGAGGTGCACCTGTTCGAGCACACCGGGTCCCTCTACGGCGAATGGTTGAAGGTGGAGTGGGTGACGCGACTGCGGGATGTGCAGCGCTTTGCCTCGCTCGATGCACTGCGGACGCAGCTGGATCGCGACCGCTCCTCGGCGCGCGCGGCGTTGGCCGCGGCCGCGACCGGCACTCTGTCTACCTGAATCAACGGCTGGCCCAGCGACGATGAATGCCTCAATCCGAAACCGCCTCCTGATCATCGGCGCCCTCGTGGCGCTCTCCGTCTACAGTCTCTTCCCGCGGGACGTGACGATTCGCACCCGCGCGCCGGACGGCGCCATGCGCGACACGACGGAGAAGAAGATCCCGCTGAAGCTCGGGCTCGACCTCCAGGGCGGCATGCACCTGGGCCTCGAACTCGACCAGACGAACCGGGTCTCCAGCGACGTCTCGCGCGACATCGACCTGGCCCTGACCGTGCTGCGCAAGCGCGTCGACGAGTTCGGCGTGCAGGAACCGGTGGTGCAGAAGGTCGGCGACGAGCGCATCGTGGTCGAGCTGGCCGGCGTCCGGGACCCGCAGCGCGCCATGGACATCGTCCAGAAGGCGGCGTTCCTGGAATTCCGGATCACCGACCGGACTGGCGCCCTCGACAAGGCGTTGCCGGCCATGGACCGCGCCCTCCGCGGGCTCGGCATCACGGCCACGGCCGGCAAGACCTCGCCCAGCGCGGTGCAGTCGCTCCTCGGCGGCGACTCGGCGGCCGCGGGGGCAGATTCGACCCCGGTGGAAGGCGGCGCCCTGAGCAGCCTGATCCAGCCCGGCACGGCGGCGGGGAGCGGCGTGCCCGGCGAGTACTTCGTGCCTGAGGCCGCCTACCCCCGGGTGGACAGCCTCCTCCGGATCCCTGCAGTCAAGCGGGCGCTTCCGCGCGGCGTTGAAATCCTCTGGACCGCCGCCCCCGTCAGCGTTGGGGTGCAGCCCTATCGCTTCTTCTACGTGGTCGATGACAAGCCCATCGTGACCGGCCGGAACCTGGTGGATGCGTCCGCCCAGTTCGACCAGCTGACCAACGGCCCGGTGGTGACGTTCGAGCTGGATCGTGCCGGCGGCCGTCAGTTCGGCGCGGCCACCCAGGCCCACATCGGCGACTACATGGCCATCGTGCTCGACGGGCGCGTGCAGGGCCCGCCGCCGGTCATCCAGGGGCGGATCGACCGGAACGGCCAGATCACCATGGGCGGCGGCAAGTCGATCGTGGAGGCGCAGGACCTGGCCCTCACGCTGAAGGCCGGCGCGCTGCCGGTGCCGCTGAAGATCGTCGACCGCTTCCAGGTCGGCGCGAGCCTCGGCGCGGACAGCATCCGCGGCGGCATCACCGCCGGCATCATCGGGACCCTGGTGGTCATCCTGATCATGATCGGGTACTACCGGATGAGCGGCGTGCTCGCGGTCGGCGCGCTGACCCTCTACCTCCTCTTCACGCTGGGCGGCCTGGCCATGATCGATGCCACGCTCACCCTGCCAGGACTGGCCGGCATCGTGCTGTCCATCGGCATTGCCGTGGACGCCAACGTGCTGATCTTCGAGCGCATCCGCGAGGAGCTGATTCACGGCCGGACCGTTCGCCTCGCCGTGGACGAGGGCTTCCAGCATGCCATGAGCGCCATCATCGACTCGAACGTCAGCACGGTGATCACGGCGCTGTTCCTCTTCCAGTTCGGCACCGGGCCGGTCAAGGGGTTCGCCGTGACCCTGACCATGGGCATCTTCGCCTCGATGATCACCGCGGTGTTCGTCTCCAAGACCTTCTTCATGATCTGGCTGCAGCGGCGGCCTGACCTCACTACGCTGAGCATCTGACGATGACCCGATTCTTCGCGAACGCGAACTACGACTTCATTGGCTTCCGGAAGTACGCCTACGGGCTGACGGCCGCGATCCTGGTGCCCGGCGTGCTCTTCCTGCTGTTCGTCGGCCTGAGCTACAGCATCGAGTTCACCGGCGGCACCCTGATCCAGATCAAGACCGAGCAGCCGGTCGACGCCTCGCAGCTCCGCTCGGCCCTCGACGCCCGGGGCATTCCCGGGGCCGAGATCCAGTCGATGGGCAACGCGCAGGAGTATTCGATTCGCGCCCGCGTGGCCAAGGAAGGCACCGACGCGAACAACACCGAGGAAACGGCCTCCGCGGTCGGCGCCGCGCTTGACGCCTCCCTCGGCGCCGGCACCTACACGATGCTGAATTCCGCCGCCGTGGGCCCGAAGGTGGGCGGCGAGCTCCGCACCCAGGCGTTCCTGGCCATCTTCCTCTCGTTCTTTGCGGTGCTGGCCTACCTGGCCTGGCGCTTCGAATGGCGCTTCGGACTGGCGGCGGTCGGCGCCACGGCCCACGACATCCTGGCGACGATCATCTTCATCGCCGTCATGCGCATCGAGGTCAGCCTCGTGGTGGTCGCCGCGGTGCTGTCGATGGTCGGCTATTCGCTCAACGACACGATCATCATCTTTGACCGCGTGCGCGAAGACCTGCACAAGTACCGGCGCGATGACTTCATCTCGGTGCTGAACCGGTCGATCAACGAGACGCTGCCGCGCAGCGTGCTGACCCACGGGACAACCCTCGCCACCCTGCTGGCGCTGGCCCTCTTCGGCGGGCAGGTGATCCGTCCCTTCGCCCTCGTGATGTCGTTCGGCGTGTTCACCGGCACCTTCTCCTCGATCTTCATTGCCGCGCCGTTGCTGTTGGGCATCGAGCGACGCTGGCCGGGCGCCGACGCCCGGGGCGTCAAGTCGAGCGCGCCGCGCGCCGGAGTCACGAAGGTCCAGCCCACCGTCTGATCCCGTGCTGGTCGACACCCACTGCCACCTCGGCGACGCCGCGTTTGCGGAGGATCGCGCCGAGGCGGTGGGGCGGGCGTTCGCCGCGGGTGTCAGTCACCTCGTCGTCGTGGGCGAGTCCCGCGCCGCCACGGCGCTGGGCCTCGCCCTGGCCGCCGACGCGCGGATCTCCACCACCGCAGGTCTCCATCCCCATGACGCCCGCACCTGGACCGACGAGACCGCCGGCTGGCTGGCGGAGACCCTGCGGGATCCACGGGTGGTCGCCTGTGGCGAGATCGGCCTCGACTATCACTACGACCACTCCCCGCGCGACATCCAGCGGCTCGTGTTCGAGCGCCAGATGGCCCTGGCGCAGGAAGCGGGAAAGCCGGTCGTGATTCACGCGCGCGACGCCGACGCCGACGTCGCCGCCGTGCTGCGGACGTTTCCCGCCGTTGTCGCCATCCTGCACTCGTTCAGCAGCGGCCCGGACCTGTTCGAAGCGGGCGGGGCGCTGGGGCACTACATCTCCTTCAGCGGCATGGTCACCTTTCGCTCGTGGCGGCTGGACGACCTGGTCCGCGCCACGCCCCCCGAACGGCTCCTGGTCGAGACCGATGCGCCCTACCTTGCGCCGGTCCCACACCGTGGGCACCGGAACGAGCCGGCCTACGTGCGGCTGGTCGCCGAACGGGTGGCGACGGTCCGGGGCGAAGAAGCCGCGTCGCTGATCGAGCGGACCGGCCAGAACGCACACCGGGTCTTTGGGGGACGATTGGGGCCCGCCTGATTCGAGGAGCCATTCCCGTGCGCCCCGGCGCCGGTTACCGTTACAGCACCTGACTTTGCCGCCTTTATCCGGAGAGTTCGCGTGACGCCCAAGTTTCCCACCGACATTGAAATCGCCCAGGCCGCCAAGCCGCGTCCGATCGCCGAGATCGCCAAGGAAGCGGGACTCGGCCCGGAGGAGTTCCTTCCCTACGGCCGCTTCAAGGCCAAGATCACGCACGAGGCCGCCGCCGCGCGCCCGCCGAAGGGGCGGCTGGTGCTGGTCACGGGCATCAACCCGACACCGGCCGGGGAGGGGAAGTCCACCGTGACGGTCGGCCTCGCCCAGGCGTTCCGGCGGATGGGGAAGGATGTGATGGTCTGCATCCGCGAGCCCTCCCTCGGCCCGGTCTTCGGCATCAAGGGCGGTGCAGCCGGCGGCGGCTACGCGCAGGTCATCCCGATGGACGAGATCAACCTGCACTTCACCGGCGACTTTCACGCGATCACGTCGGCGCACAACCTCCTGTCGGCGCTGCTCGACAACCATCTCCACCAGGGCAACGCCCTCGGCATCGACGTGCGCCGGATCCTGTGGCCGCGCACCATCGACATGAACGACCGGGCCCTCCGGCACATCGTCGTCGGGCTCGGCAACCTCAACGGGGGCCCGACACGCGAGGACCGCTTCGTCATCGTGCCGGGCAGCGAGATCATGGCAATCCTGGCGCTGGCCACGTCGGTCGCCGACCTGGAACAGCGGCTCTCGCGGATCATCGTCGGCCTGACCCGGGACAAGAAGCCGATCACCGCCGGCGACCTGAAGGCGGCGGGTGCGATGACGCTCCTCCTGCGCGATGCCCTGATGCCGAACCTGGTGCAGACGCTGGAGGGAGGCCCGGCCATCGTGCATTGCGGCCCCTTCGGCAACATCGCCCACGGCTGCAATTCCGTGATGGCCACCCGGCTCGGCCTCGGCATGTCCGACCTGGTGCTGACCGAGGCGGGCTTCGGCGCCGACCTCGGTGCCGAGAAGTTCTTCGACATCAAGTGCCGGATGGGCGGCCTCAATCCCGAGGTGGCCGTGGTCGTGGCGACCATTCGCGCCCTCAAGATGCACGGCGGCGTCAAGAAAGACGCCCTCAACACGCCGAATGTCGCGGCCCTCAAGGCCGGCATGGCCAACCTGCAGGGGCATGTGGAGAACGTGAAGAAGTTCGGCGTGCCGGTGGTCGTGGCCGTGAACCGTTTCCTGTCGGATTCTGCGGAGGAGATCGAGACGGTCATCGCCGCGGCCAAGTCGTGGGGCGCGCGTGTCGCCATGAGCGACGTCTGGGCCAAGGGCGGGGAAGGGGGCGAGGAGGTCGCGAAGGAGGTGCTCGCGGTCCTCGCCGAGAAGAAGTCGCACTTCAAGCCGATCTACGACGCCGCCAAGCCGATCAAGGAGAAGATCGAGACGATTGCCCGGGAGATCTACGGCGCCGACGGAGTGGACTACACCGTGGTGGCCGAACGCTCCATCAAGCAGCTCGACGCGATGGGACTCAGCGACACGCCGGTCTGCATCGCCAAGACCCAGTACTCCTTCAGCGACGACCCGACGCTGTTGGGGCGCCCCTCCGGCTTCCGCATCACCATTCGCGACGTCTACGCGTCGGCCGGCGCCGGATTCGTGGTCGCCCTGGCGGGCGACATCATGACGATGCCCGGACTGGGCAAGACTCCTGCTGCCGAAGGGATGCGGGTGTTTCCCGACGGCCGGATCGAAGGACTTTCCTGATGACCAAGCTCACCGTCGTCTCGACCCCCGACGCCCCCAAGGCCATCGGACCGTACAGCCAGGCCATCGACGATGGCACCATGATCTACACCGCCGGGCAGGTGGCGCTCGATCCGGCCACCATGGAACTGGTGGCTGGCGGCGTCGCCGAACAGTCCGAGCGTGTCTTCACCAATCTCCGCGCGGTGCTGGCCGCCGCCGGGAGCGGGCTCGACAAGGTGGTCAAGACCACCGTCTACCTCGTGGACATGGCCGACTTCGGCGCGATGAACGAGGTGTACGCGAAGCACTTCGGCGACCACCGCCCCGCGCGATCGACGGTCGCGGTGGCCGGGCTCCCGAAGGGCGCGCGAGTTGAAATAGACGTCGTGGCACGCAAGGGCTGATGCGCCGGGACTGACGTGGCGTTGGAATCCACGCGGTCCGCACGCTGCAGTCCGCAGTCCCGTGGAATCCCGGGGGCGGATCGGGCCTGGTGGTTCGGCCGGTCTTCAAAACCGCGATGGAGGCGCCTCAGGCGGCTCCGGTGGGTTCGATTCCCACACGCTCCCGCCACCTCCCCTTTGCGCCGAGGCCAGCGCTGTCCACTCTCGTGATCCTGAACCCTGCCGCCGGCCATGGGCGCAGCGCGCGGTTCCGCGACGAGGTGCTGCGCGAGGCGCGTGCGCACTGGGGGGAGGTGGAGATGGCGCTGACCACGGGTCCGGGCCACGCCACGCAATTGGCCAGCGCGACGCCGGCCGGGGTGGCGCGCGTCATTGCCGTCGGTGGCGACGGCACGGTCCACGAAGTGGCCAACGGACTGATGGCGCGCGATGCCGAGGCGCGCCCCCCGCTCGGTGTCGTGCCGGCCGGCACCGGCAACGACTTTGCCAAGATGACGGGGACGGCACGGCTCGCTCCCGGTGTGGCGGTCGCCGCGCTCGCCGGGGGGACCACGCGCCGGTTCGATGTCGGGGAGGCCTGGGGAGAGTATTTCGTGAACTCCCTCGGTGTCGGCCTCGACGCCGACGTCGCCCGGCGCGTCAACGAGTACAAGCACTGGCCCGGTGCGCTCGGCTACGTCGTTGCCGCGCTGCAGGCGATCATCCATCGCCGCACCCTCCGTCTGCGTCTCGATGTCGACGGGGAACGGTGGGCCCAACCGACCACGGTGCTCGAAATCGGGGTCGGCCCCTGCGCCGGCGGGGTCTTTTATCTTGTGCCGGATGCCCGCCCGGACGACGGCCTGCTGGATGTGTGCGCCGTCGGCCCCTTCGGGTGGCGGTTCCTGCTGACCCGGGCCCCGCTGGTGCTCAGCGGAAGGCATACCCAACTCAAGGAAGTGCGCATGGCGCGTGGCCGGCGGGTGCGGGTGACTTCGGACGACGGCCCCCTGACCGCGCACCTCGACGGCGAACTCCGCGCGCCGGGTCACGTCGTCATCGAGGCCGTGCTGCATCCGGGGGCCCTGCCGGTCCTCGTGGCGGCCACGCAGGAGCGCTCGACGTGAATCGCTGGATCGCCGCGACCGCGCTGGGCTGCCTGCTGGCGACGGCCCCGCTGGCAGCACAGGACTCCACGACCGTGCGCGCGGTTCCACCCGATTCGCTGCTCGTACCGGCGCCGGACTCGGCGTCAATCGCGGCGACCGCACCGACCGCCGCCGTCGATTCTGTTCCCCTCATCCGCCCGCCCACGAGCGCCATGGGTGCATTCTGGCGATCTCTGCTCATCCCGGGGTGGGGGCAGGCGAAGCTGGGGCGGAAGACTGCCGGCGCCTTCTTCATCGCGGCAGAAGGGGTCACCCTCGGCATGGTCCTCACCACCAGCAGCCAGTTGAGCTATCTCGAGGCCACCAACAGCGGCAGCGTGGACTCCAAGAAACAGCAGCACGAGGACTGGCTCGTCCTGCTCGGCCTGAATCATCTGCTCGCGGCCATGGAGGCCTACGTGTCAGCGCACCTCTGGGATTTTCCGGGCGATCTCTCCATCCAGGCGGCGCCGCACGGCGGCGTGGCAGGCGCCGTCTCGATGCCGGTGCGGCTGCCATGAACGCGGCCCCGATCGGCATCTTCGATTCCGGCATCGGCGGCCTGACCGTCGCGCGCGCCATCTACGAGCGGCTGCCGATGGAGTCCACCATCTACTTCGGTGACACCGCGCGCGTGCCCTATGGCCCGAAATCGCCGGACACCGTCCGTCGCTACAGCCTCGAAATCCTCGACTGGCTGCTGGGGCAGGGCGTCAAGTCGGTGGTCGTCGCGTGCAACACCAGCACCGCCCACGCGCTCGACGTCCTTCGCGCGGCGTCGCCTGTCCCCGTGCTCGGCGTCATCGAGCCGGGAGCGCGCGCCGCCGCGCAGGCGACGCGTGGGGGAGGCATCGGGGTCATCGGGACCACGGGCACGGTCGCGAGCGAGGCCTATCCCACGGCGATCCGGAAGATCCTGCCCGCGGCCCGGATCGACCAGGTCGCCTGCCCGCTCTTTGTGCCGCTCGTGGAGGAGGGATGGTTCGACCATCCGGCCACTCGTCTCGTGGCGGAGGAGTACCTGCATCCTCTGCGAGAGGCAGGCGCCGACACCCTCGTGCTGGGATGCACCCATTACCCGCTGCTGAAGCCGCTGCTGCACGAGGTCATGGGGGGGACGGTGGCGCTGATCGACAGCGCCGAGGAGACGGCGACCAGTCTGGCGGCGGCGCTGGACGAGGCCGGGACGGCGAGCGGGACGCCGGTGCCGGGCAATCATCGCTTCGTGGTCAGCGACGACCAGGCACGGTTTCTTCAGGTGGGCGCGCGGTTTCTCGGGGAACGGTTGGGAGAACCGGAGCTGGTGCGGCTGGGCTAGCCCTTCCAGGTCGCCAGTTCCGCGCCGATCGGGGTCACGATGCCGTAGCGGAAGCCATCGAGCCAGGCCCCCGGGTTGAGAAACTGCTGGCCGAGTTTCGGTTCGGAGAGCATCGGGCGGTGGGTGTGGCCCATCACGAGACAGCCCAGGCCCGGATCCTTGGCCAGCTCTGCTTCCGCCCAGGCCCGCTGCCGCACCGATGCCCGTTGCAGGATCTCCTCCTCCCGCACCGTGTTCCCCAGCGAATGCGTCATCCGGTCCACCACCCAGAACGCGAACCAGATTGGCGCGTGCTTCCAGATTGAGACAAACGCGGGGTGCCGGGTAATCTCCTGCAGCAGCACGGCCGACCAGTGGGACTCGGTCACGCCGTCACCGTGCACCGCGAGCACCCTCCGCGACCCGACAAGGAGCTCCATGCGGAGCGGCGCAAACCGCACGTCCAGGTCCTTCTCCCAGAAGTCCTCGCCCCACCGATCGTGATTGCCCCCCACCATGGCCACCGGCATCCGCTTCCGGACCCGGCGGATGGCGGCCGCGACCTCGAACCCGCGTCGCGGGATCAGGCGCTTGTAGGCGAACCAGAAATCGAAGATGTCGCCGTTGAGGAGCAGGCAGTCGCCCAGGGTCGGCGCGCGCTCCAGAAACGCGAGGAGAGCCTCCTCGACTTCCGGCGGGGTGGCGCCCACATGGGCATCGGACAGGACGAGGAGTTGAGTGCCGAACACGACCGAAGATAGGAACCACTCTGGCAGTCTCGCAAGCGCTTGCGGTATTTGACTTTCGCCGCTCTCGGCGCCAACCTTCACGGAACCCCGTCCTCGGCCTCCCATGTCCATCTCCCACACCGACACGCTTGCCCGGGTCAACTATTCCGAAATCGACGCCATGGGGGTCGTGTACCACTCCCGTTACGCCGTCTGGCTTGATGTGGCGCGCACGGAATATCTCCGGCAGGCGGGGATGACCTATCGTGAACTGGAAGCGATGGGGTTCTACCTGGTGGTCGGAGACCTCGCGTTGCGCTATCACCGCCCCGCCCGGTATGACGACCTTGTGCAGGTACGCTGCTGGGTTCGGGAGGTAGCCAGCCGACGTGTCACCTTCGCCTACCGACTCACCCACGCCGAGACTGGAGCCCTGCTGGTGACCGCCGAGACCAGGATGTTGAGCCTGAATCACCAGTTCGTGCCGACGCGTCTCCCGGCAGAGGTCGCGGCCCTGCTGCGGCCGGTGGCCGACCCGGCATGAGGCGGATGCGCCCAGGGGACCTCCTGCCACCGCTGTCGTTGATCGCGGTGCTGGCGGTCGCGGCCGTGCCGCTTCAGGCGCAGGATGCCGCGGTGGTCGAGGCGATTGCGCCGCTCATTCAGGCGGAAGATGCCCGCGATTGGAAACCGGCCGTCCTGGAAGCGGCGACGCTGTCGGCCGAGCCCCTGGTCCGGCGCACCGCCGCGATGTCGATCGGCCGCATCGGCGACTGGCGGGGTACCGCGACGCTGGTCCCGATGCTGCAGGACCGCGACTCCACCATCCATCCCACGGTCGCGTTTGCCCTCGGGCTGTTGCGGGACACCGCGGCCGTTGGGCCGCTCATCGACCGCCTCACGGCCATGCCGGCGCCAACGCTCGAGACGGCGAAGGAGATCGTCACCGCACTGACAAAGATCGGTGGGCCGAAGGCGGCGGAGATGATCGCCCGGGTGCTGAACAACACGGCGAACCTCTCGCTGACGGGGGCGGACGACGTGCTGGTTCGCTATGCCGCGCTCGAGTCATGGCGCCTTGGGCCGGAGGCTTCGAGCCGCCAGCTGATCGCGCTCGCGGAGAGCGAGGATGACGAACTCCGGTGGCGCGCCATCTTTACCCTCGGGCGGATCAACGCGACTGCCGCAGGCCCGACCTTTCTCAACAGCCTCCAGGATCAACACCCCACCGTGCGGATGTACGCCGCTCGCGCGCTGACGGCGTCGTACGTTGCCTCCGCCGGGCTCGATCCCGGAAGCGTGATTCAACTCCTTGGCCGTGCCACGCAAGATGACAATGCGGCGGTACGCATCCAGGCCCTGAGATCACTGGGAACCTACGCCCGGCCGGAAGTCGCGGACCAGGCGATCGGTGATTTGTCGGACCCGGTCTTCAACGTGCAGGTCGAGGCGGCCAAGACCGTGGGACTGTCGGGGGGACCGGTCGCGGTCGCCCAGCTCTCGCGCATCGTGCGGGAGGGGAAGGGCACCTTCGCGCTGCGGCAGGAGGCATTGCTTGGGCTGGCGCGAGTCAGCCCCGACTCGTTCCGGGCGCTCTCTGCCGCCTGGACCGCCAGTCCTCGGTGGCCGGAGCGGGCCGCGGCCGCCGAAGGCTGGGGGTGGGTTGCCCCGGGTCCCGACGTCTCGCACCCCGATTTCTTCGCCGACCCCGATGGACGAGTCGCGGCCGCCGCGCTGCAGGGGTGGACGGACGCGGTCCGCGGCCCCAATCCGGCATTGCTCTCCGCCGCCCGCCCGCTGCTCCGCCATCCCGACGTCGGGGTGCGGACCCTGGCGGCTGAGGCGATCGCCCGTGGCCCCGTTCCGGGCGACATCGTCCCGCTGGCCGCCGCCTTCGAGCGGGCGGGAAGTGACTCGTCGGACGACGCCGCGATCGGGGCGCTCCGCGCCCTCCGCAACCTCGCCAGTCTCTCGGAGCAGGATGCCGATGAGGTGTCACGAACCTTCCTGACGCGCACCCCGCGACCCACCAACTATGTGATCAGGCTCTGGGCGGAGGCGAACTGGCCTGCGGCCGCGCTTCGATGGGGGCCGGCATTTCCCATCGAGACAAACCGGACCCTGCAGGACTACCGGGAGATTGCCCGGCGGTTTGTCGCCGTGCCGGAGTCCCCGGACGCCTACCCCCATGTCTTCATCGAGACGGACCAGCGCGAGGTCATCGAGATCGAGTTGTTCGGGCCGGAAGCGCCATTGACCGTCGTCAACTTCCTGACACTGCTGGACCGGCGCTTCTTCGACAACGGGCGGTGGCATCGTGTCGTCCCGGCGTTTGTCGCGCAGGACGGCGACCCCCGCGGCGATGGATGGGGAGGGCCAGGCTACTCCATCCGGGAAGAGCTCAACCAGCGGCGTTTCGATGGCTACCAATTGGGGATGGCGACGTCGGGGCCCGACACCGGCGGCAGCCAGTGGTTCCTGACGCTCGGGGCCCAGCCCCATCTTGACGGCAGGTACACGATCTTCGGTCGGGTGGTGGGCTCGCCACGGGCGTTACTCCGGGTGACAGAGGGCGATCCGATCCGGCTCATCCGGCGTTGAAGTCCTTGAGCTGAGCGTCGATAAACCACTATGCCACAACACTTTCGGCTTGACCACCTGACTCGGGTTCCCTATCTTCTGCTGGTGGCAGCGTGCGCCACGCCGACCCCGATCTTCACGCCGGAGCACCTGCCGACCATCACCGCGCTCGAGGCGGCCCAGTGGGCGGCATCCACGGCCCCGGACGGACATCGGGTGCGTAGATTTCGATGGCTGTTCAACGATGGGCAGGCCTCCGTCGGCGGCCAGGGAAGCGCCCGGACGGCGGGCCCCGATTCGATGCGATTCGACATTGCGGGCCCGTGGGGCATCGGCGGCGCGGCGGCGATGGTGGTCGGAGACCAGGCGCGCTGGGTGCAACCGCCCGACATCATCGCACGGCTTATCCCCAGCTACCCGCTGATGTGGGCCATGTTCGGCGTGATTCGTCCGCCGCCGCCGGGCGCGAGAAGCCGGGGGACGCACGGGGAGGGAAGCCTCCTGCTTGAATGGGCCTCTGGCGTCGACACCGTTCGCTATTCCCGGCAGAGCGCGAGTCCGGGTACCTTGCGGGCGGAGTGGCAGCGCAGCGGGGTCACGATGGGTACCGTCGAGACCCGACTCGATGCCGATGGAGCACCGGTCTCCGCTCGGCTCACCGTTCCTTCAGTACCGGCCAGACTGGACCTGACGATTGTCGCCGATTCAATTGCGCTGGCTTTTGCGCCGTCCGTCTGGACTCCGCCTGCTCCTTAGCCTCCCGCTGGTGGCGGGATGCTGGTACGGGTTTGCCGGCGGGGGATTGCCGCCGGACATCAAGACGGTGGCGATCATGCCGTTCGACAACCTGACCACGGAGCCGGCACTGACCCAGCAGGTGAACGAGGCGGTCAAGACGGCCATGGAGGGGCGCCTGGGTCTGCGGGCCGCCGGGGAGAACACGGCGGATGCGATCGTACGGGGCTCGATCACCCGGTACGAACCGGATCTCCCCGTGGCCTACACCGGGACCGGCGCCACGAACAGCGCGGGGAACCAGAACGTCGTGGTGACACAGCGGGCCCTGCAGATGACGGTCAGCATTGAGATCTATGACCAGAAGGCCGCGAAGTCGATTTGGAAGCGCAACGGGCTGATCGTCGAAGGCAACTACGCTCCGGGGAATGAACAGGAAGGCAGGACGCGCGCCTTGGACAAACTGGTGACGGACATCGTGGATGGGGCACAGTCACAATGGTGACCGGCCGGTCGAACCGGCGCGGCTCAAGCTCGACGGGCTGCCTGCTGACGCTGCTCCTCTTCTCCGTGGTGGCCTACTACGGCATCAACATCGGGGAAATCTACTGGCGGTATTACCAGTACCAGGACGAGATGCGCTCGCAGGCGCGGCTCGCGCCGAGCCTGACCGATGGCGTGATCCGCCGCCGCTTGCTGCTGACCGTGGACCGGCTCGGTCTGCCGTCCGAAGCGCAGCGAATCAAGATCAAGCGCACCGCGCGTCCCCGGCAGATCACCATCGAGAGCGCCTACGACGAAGAGGTGCGCCTGCCGCTCTTCAATCACACCTTTCACTTCCAGCCGCGCGCTGTCGAGGGGCTCTGATATCATAATGCTTCCAGGAATTGGGACCGTCGCTCCCGCGCTGGCCGCACTGGCCGCCGCTGGCGGCGAGGGCGGACATGACATCGCAGGATTCCTGCTCACGCTCGCCGCCATCCTCGTCGCCGCCAAGCTCTTCGGCGAGATCGCCGAACGCGTCGGGCAGCCCGCCGTCCTGGGCGAGCTGCTCGCAGGTGTCCTCCTCGGCTCGAGCGCGCTGGGCCTCATTCCCGCCTCCGGGCCGTCGGCCGAGATCATCACGATCCTCGCGGAACTCGGCGTGCTGGTCCTGCTGCTTGAAATCGGCCTCGAGACCGATCTGCGTGAAATGCGGAAGGTCGGCGGATCGGCGATCTCGGTCGCGGCGGTGGGCGTCGTGCTTCCGTTCCTGGCCGGCTACCTCTTCTGGTCCCACGTCCCCCACGGGATGGGCGACCCAACCACCCTTTCCACCGCGGCCGTCTTCATCGGCGCGGCGCTGACCGCCACTTCCGTCGGCATCACCGCGCGTGTCCTCTCCGATCTCGCGAATCTCGGCTCGATCGAGGGGCGCATCATCATCGGCGCCGCGGTCATCGACGACGTCCTGGGCCTCGTGATCCTGACCGTCGTGTCGGGGATCGCCGCGGGGGGGGCGCTCTCGCCGTTCAGCGTGGCCCGCATCCTGGCGGTCGCGATCGGGTTCCTGGTTGTCGCGATCGCCATCGGCGGATGGGTGGCCCCCCGCATCTTCCGCTCCATTGCCAACATGAAGGTGTCCTACGCCGTCCCGGTCATCGCGCTTGCGCTCGCGTTCGGGCTGGCGGCGGTGGCCGACATGGCTGGTTCCGCGTTGATCATGGGCGCGTTCGCCGCCGGGATCATTCTCGCGCGTACGGAGCAGTATCATGCGATCGAGGACCGGGTCCGCCCGGTTGGCGCCCTGCTGACCCCGATCTTCTTTGTGTCCGTCGGGAGCTCGCTCGACATCAACCTGCTCAATCCCCTTCGCCCTGGCGGCGGGTTTCTCCTGCTCGTGGCGGTTGGGCTGACGGTGCTCGCGATCCTCGGAAAGGTCGCGGCAGGGTATGCCGCGCCCTGGTCGAAGTTCCGCCGGCTCGCCGTGGGCGTCGGCATGGTGCCGCGCGGTGAGGTCGGACTCATCTTCGCCGACGTCGGCCGCCGATCGGGCCTCCTCACTGACGACGTGTTCAGCGTCGTGCTCCTGATGGTCATGGGCACCACCTTCGTGGCCCCGCCGCTCCTCAAGATCCTCTTCCGCGGGCAGTCCGCCGACGTCGGCGCGGAGCACGTGCTCTGAATACCGACCGCAAGGTCCGCACGCTGGCGGAAGCGCGGGAATGGCGTCGCGCCGAAATGGGCAATGTGGTCTTCACCAACGGGGTGTTCGACATTCTCCACCCCGGTCACCTCGCCTTGCTCGAGCGCGCCCGTACCGAGGGCGGCGCCCTGGTCGTCGGTGTCAATTCCGACGCGTCGGTCCGCCGCCTCGGCAAGTCTCCCGACCGGCCGCTCGTGCCCGAGGAGGCCCGCGCACGACTGCTGGCCGGCTTTGCGGCCGTCGATTGCGTCGTCCTCTTCGACGAGGACACTCCGCTCGAGCTGATCCGCGCGCTGGAACCCGATGTCCTGGTCAAGGGCGCGGACTACACCCGCGAGCAAATCGTGGGTGCGGACCTGGTGGAAGCGCGCGGCGGTCGGGTCGTTCGCGTGGAGCTCGTGCCCGGTCAATCAACCACCCGCCTCGTGGAGCGCCTGCGTGCCTCGCCCTGACGGTCGAAAGAACGACGAACTCCGCCCGCTCGTACTCGAGCGCGGCGCCAATCCCTATGCCGAGGGCTCCTGCCTGGTCCGGGCCGGCGGCACGCTGGTGCACTGCACCGCGAGCGTCGAGCAGGGCGTCCCCTCCTGGCGTCGCGGGTCGGGGCAGGGCTGGGTCACGGCCGAGTACGCCATGCTCCCCCGCGCCACCAGTGAGCGGACGTCGCGGGAGCGGAACGGTCCCGGCGGGAGGACGCAGGAAATCCAGCGGCTGATCGGGCGCTCGCTCCGCGCGGCGATGGGGACGATGGCCTTCGGCGAGTACACCATCAGGATTGACTGTGACGTGCTCCAGGCCGACGGCGGCACCCGCACCGCCAGCATCACGGGCGCCTGCGTGGCGCTGGCCGACGCGACCGCCTGGCTCTCGAAGACGACCGGGGTGCCCGATCCCTTCGGCTGCCTGGTGGCGGCGGTGTCGGTGGGAGTGGTCGAGGGGGAGATCCGGCTGGACCTGGCCTACCTCGAAGACAAGGATGCCGGGGTCGACGCCAACTTCGTGATGCTCGAGCCGGACAAGTTCGTGGAGGTGCAGGGCACCGGCGAGGCCGGGACCTTCAGCCGGGCGGAACTCGACGGCCTGCTGGCCTATGGTGAGCAGGGCATTGCCCGGCTCTTCGCGCTGCAGCGGAAGGCGCTCGGCTGGTGAAGCTGCTGGTGGCTACCCGGAGCGCCGGCAAGCAGCGCGAGGTGAAGCGGCTGCTGGCCACATCCGGCCTGGATCTCGTTTTTCCCGAAGACCTCAACCTCTTCGAAGACCCCTCCGAAGATCTCCTCGAACAGGCGGACAGTTTCCGCGCCAACGCCCTCGCCAAGGCGGAGCATTTCGCCAAGCGGTCCCAGCTGCCGACAGTGGCGGACGACTCCGGGCTTGAGGTGTTTTACCTCGGCGGCGCGCCGGGCACCCGCTCCAAGCGGTGGGCTGCGGCGACGGGGACGGCGGATGAAGTCGACGCGGCCAACAATGCCGAACTGATGCGGCGACTGGCGGGGGCGCCGGAGCTGAAACGCATGGCGCGGTATCGGTGTGCGCTGGTGTTGATCCGGAAGCCGGGGGCGATGCCTGAGATCTTCGAGGCTGAGTGCGCCGGACGCATCCTGGAGGCGCCGGCCGGGACCGCCGGGTTCGGATATGATCCTTATTTCTTTTCCACGGATCTCGGCAAGAGCTTTGGCGAAGCAACCGACGACGAAAAGGATGCCGTCAGCCATCGGGGGCGTGCGTTCCGGGCGATGGTGGCGGCGCTGAAGGAAGACAGTTGATGACACGAGCCGTGCGTGGCGTGGTGCTGGCAGCCGTACTCGGCGCCTGCGCCCCGGCCGACAAGCCGATGGAGTTTCCCGCCCTGCAGGACTTCGCCTCGCGCTACACCGCCGCCTGGGGCAGCCAGGACGCCGCCAGCGTGGCGGCCTTCTACGCCAAGGACGGCACCCTGACGATCAATGACGGCCCCCCCGCGGTCGGTCGGCAGGCGATCATGACCGCGGCGCAGGGATTCATGTCGGCGCTGCCGGACATGGCGCTCTTCATGGATTCGATCAAGATCGTCGGGACAGGTGCGGAGTATTTCTGGACGCTGACCGGCACCAACACCGGCCCCGGCGGGACGGGCAACGCCGTCTGGGTGAGTGGGTATGAAGAATGGACCTTCACGCGCGACGGGTTGATCGCACAATCGCTCGGTCATTTCCCGGCGTCTGAATACGAGAAGCAGCTGCGGGGCGAAGCGCCTGACGGCGGGTCGGGCGCATCCGCGACGCCGTAGGCCGATTACGGTGCCCTCACGACTCGGCGCAGGCGATCGCCGCCTGCAGCAGGGCCGGCGTCGTCCGGAAGTGGGAATTTGCGTGGCTCGAACCGCCCTGGTTGACGCTGACCGCCGCGACCACTCCGGTGGCAGGGTCGTAGAGTACCAGCGCGGTGGCGTTGCCGGTGGCGCCACTGTGGCCATAGAGCGTCCGCCCGAGGTAGTTATACCGCCGGATGCCGAGTCCCCTGCCGAGTCTGGCCTGCGATCCCTCCATCGTCCGGGACAATCCTCAGCATCTCCGCCCGCGTGCCTGGGGCGAGCAGCGTGCCGGCAAAGGTGCGCTGCGCGAAGTCCGCGATGTCGCCGGCCGAGGCCTGGACTTCGATGCGGGAACTGAACAGGGCCGGACCGAAGTAGAGTGCGCTGAAGTCGTACAGCACGCCGGCCGCGTTCGATGCCCACTGCGTGGCGAGGGGACCAGGGGCGGGGCCGTCGCCTGCCACCCAGCTCTGCGTGTGTCCGGGCCAGAGCTCGCGCTGCATGAATGTGCCAACCGACACGCCGGATTCACGAGCCACGATGATGCCAAGCAGGAGCCGATTGGTGTTCGAGGCGTTCCAGCCCGTGCCCGGCGCGAAGAGGGGTGGCCCGATGAACGCCAGCAGTTCATCCGGCTGCCAGTATCGGTCGGGGTCCGCCAGGATGGTGGCGCTGTAGTTGGGTGCCGCGGAGTAGTCGGCGAGCCCGCTGGTCTGCTGCATCACCAGCCGGAGAGGAATCGAGGGGTTCACGTTGGACGCGTTCGGGAACCAGCGGCCGAGCGTGTCGTCAAGCGCGATCACGCCCTGGTCCACCAGCCGCAACGCGGCCACCACGGTGTACATCTTGGAGATACTGCCGGTTCCGATCATGAGGTCGGATCGCATGGGATCCTGCACCCCGTTCCTGCCGTAGACCCCGTGCCAGGCGTGCCGGCCTGGGATCAGCACCGCGGCCTGGGAGCCATGTACGCCATTGCGGGCGGAGCTGTCCCGCAGGATCGCATCGAACGCCGCATCGGCGGCCGGGCAGGCATCGGGCCCGGCGCTCGCGGAGGAACAGTGCAGGAGCAGCACGGCGAGCCCGAGCGAGACGACACGACGACTCATGAGATGTCTCCGCGGTGTGAGGTAGCCCCGGGGACGGGACTTGAGTGGTAGGACGACGCAGGAGTCCCGGGCCACACGGCCCGGTGAACAGCCGAGTTGCCCGGTGTTCCGTCCACCCGTAGCTTCACTCACCTGTCCAAACTCTCACGCCCGGCACACAGGAACGACGCATGCGACGTCTCGGTGCACTTGCTCTCCTGATCATCATCGCGGTCACGACCGTTGCGGCCACCCATGCGTCCCGGGTCCTGGATAACGGCCTTGCGCGCACCCCGCCGATGGGGTGGAACAGCTGGAACAAGTTCGGCTGCAACGTGAGCGACTCGCTCATCCGCGGGGTGGCCGATGCGATGAGCTCCAATGGCATGCGTGAGGCGGGGTATCAGTACGTCACCATCGATGACTGCTGGCAGGTGGCGCGCGCCGCCGATGGAACCATTCTGGCCGACTCCGTCAGGTTCCCGCATGGCATGAAGTCGCTGGCCGACTATGTGCACGCGAAGGGGCTCAAGTTCGGCATCTACACCGACGCCGGCCGCCAAACCTGCGAGGGACGACCCGGCAGCTATGGGTACGAGGCGATCGACGCGAAGACGTACGCATCATGGGGTGTGGACTACGTGAAGGTGGACTGGTGCAACAGCGAAGGGCTCGACGCGCCGACGCAATACGCCATCTTCGGCAGGGCGCTGGCGGCCTCCGGGCGGAAGATCGTCTACAGCATCTGCGAGTGGGGAAGCAACCGACCCTGGGAGTGGGCGCCACCCATCGGCAACCTCTGGCGCACCACCGGCGACATCAGCGACCGGTGGGGCAGTGTGCTCTCGATCGTCGATCTCTCCTCCCAGTACTGGCATGTGGCACGGCCCGGCGCGTGGAACGATCCCGACATGCTCGAAGTGGGCAACGGCGGGATGACCACGACGGAGTATCGGGCCCATTTCAGCCTCTGGGCCATGATGGCGGCGCCACTCATCGCCGGGAACGACGTTCGCACCATGTCGGATTCCACCCGGGAAGCTGCTGCCACTCGCGATATCCTCCTCAATCGGGAGGTCATTGCGGTCGATCAGGATCCGCTGGGGGTGCAGGGCACCATCGTGCAGGCGTGGCCCAGCGAGCTGCAGGTCTGGGTCAAGCCGCTGGCTGACGGATCGCGGGCGGTGCTCCTCTTCAATCGCGCGTCGGTGCCGTCGGCCATCACCGCGTACTGGAGTCGGGTCGGCATCAAGACCAAGGCGGCGCGAGTCCGGGATCTCTGGGCGCACACCGACTCGGCATCCGTCGAGTCCCGGTACACCGCCACGGTTCCCTCGCACGGAGTGGTGATGTTGCGGGTGTGGCCGGTGGGGGAATAGATGCAATCCACCGCTCGACAGGTGCTCACCTCCGCCCTCTGCCTCACCCTGTTGGGCTGCTCGGGCTCAGACGGCACGGGGCCCGCCACGCCTGAAGGACCGCAGATCCTGGCGCTCGGCCCGAACCAGACCTACCCAGGTACACCCGGCATGACGCTGGCGGTCCACGGCAGCCGATTCTCCCCGAACTCCGTCGTCGAATGGAACGGATCTCCGCGAGCCACAACGTTCGGTGATGGAGCTCACCTGAGCGCATTCATTCCAGCGGGTGACCTGACCTCGCCCGACACCGCGTTCGTGCGGGTGCGCGATGGGGAGGACCTCTCCGCGGCCGCGCGGTTCGTTATCTCCCCGACTGCCGACTGGCTGTCCATCGGCGATCGGTTCCCCTTGCCGGACGCCGAAGCCAACATCGGGGACCTCCTGACGGCCACCTTTACCGACGCGCTCGACCCCGTCAGCCTGACCGATTCCAGCGTGACGCTCTCCGATGGCGGTGTGCCGGTGCCGAGTACACGCGTCTATGACGCTGCCACGCGTACCGTCACCGTCTCCGCCACCCTCCAGCCGCTCCATTCCTACGTCCTCACGTTCGGGACGGACATTCGAAGCGAGCATCTCGGGGCGCTCCCGGCTCCCATCTCGTGGGGCTTCACGCTGCCTCGGGCGCGGGTGGTCACCTTGAGCGCCAGCGGTGTGCGGCCCGCCATCGCGGTCACGACCGATGGGAAGCCACACGTGGCATTCCGGAACGACGACGGCCCCGGCGGCTATACCCTGCAACTGGACGACTGCACGGCAGATTGCACGTCGGAGGGCGGGTGGACCGGGCGGGCGCTGGACGTGGGCGGGGACTATGCGAACCTGGTGGCCGGGTCTGGGAACACCCTGCATATCGGCTATCAGGGGTTTGGTGTTGATTATGCGAACACGCTCGGGGGGCACACGGTGGTGGATACGACCGGGTGGCTCGGATGGACATCGATCGGGATCGCGCCCGGGGGCCGGCTTCACATGGCGTACTACGCGAGCACCAAGCTTCGTCACGCGACATGCCAGGGGAGCTGCCTGACGCCGGGCAGCTGGATCGTGGACACGGTCGACACGACCGGGGACACGGGTGCGTACACCACGACCACCGTCGATGCCGCGGGAACGGTCCACATCGCGTACCTCCGGAACGACACGGGTGATCTCCGCTATGCGACCTGCCCCGCGGAGTGCACCGCGGGTGGCTGGTCCACCGCCACGGTCGCCTCCGACGGCAACGTCGGTTACGGCGCCTCGATCAAGGTGAGCGGCGGCACCGCACATCTCACCTACATCGATGCCACGCTTGGTGCGGTCCGCTACGCGACCTGCAGCTCGAACTGCCTGGATTCCGCCAGTTGGTCCCTGACGACGGTCGCCGGGGTCTCTGCCGGGCAGCTGGGCAGCATCCCGTACGACACCTACCTGGAGACAAGCCTGGCGCTCCTGCCCGGGGGCGGGCTGGCGGTGGCCTACTTCGACGTGGTCGACCTGGCTGTCCGGGTCGCGAGCTGCGCGACCGGATGTGACCAGACGTCGAACTGGCAGTCTGTGCTTGTGTCCCGTAGGGGGCCTGCATGGCCACCGGCCTACGCCCTGGGACTCGCGGTCGCGCCCAACGGCAGGACCTCTGTCGTCTGGCAGGGGGCCCACGAGACGATCTTCTACATCGAGTACTAGAACACTTCCTGCATGGCGGCCGAGGTCGCCGATTGGATCCGATTGATGCTGCCAACCCTCCTGCTCACCGGCATGCTGACGGCTGCGTCAGCTCCTTCACCAGTGACCGCCGGCCCACCCCGCGACTCGGTGGATCTCGCCGCCATCGCCGCGCTCATCGACCGCGTCCTCCCAGGCCGCGCACAGGACTTCACGCTCACGGTGATTCCCGACAGCGCCGGCCTCGACGTTTTCGAGGTGGATCAGGACGGCAGCCGCATCGTCCTCCGTGGCTCCTCGGGCGTGGCGCTCGCCTCGGCGCTCAACTGGTACCTTGAGGATGTCGCCGGTGTGAGCGTGTCACTCCCCCTGCAACCGGTCTACCTTCACACGCTGCCCGCCGTCTCGGCCAAGGCGCGGCACACCACTCGCTACCGCATCCGCTACTTCTTCAACTACTGCACCTTTTCCTACTCCATGGCGTGGTGGGACTGGGCCGACTGGCAGCGGATGATCGACTGGATGGCACTCAAGGGGGTCAACGCGCCCCTGGCAGTGACAGGGCAGGAGGCGGTGTGGCGGGAGGTGCTGCAGGAGTTTGGGTTCAGCCGTGAGCAGGTGGGGCAGTTTCTCGTGGGGCCCGCGTACCTCCCCTGGGGATGGATGGGGAACATCGACGGCCTGGGCGGGCCGCTGCCGGACTCCTGGATTGACAGTCACATCACCCTCGAGCGGCAGATCCTCGCGCGCGAACGCGCGCTGGGCATGACGCCGGTGCTCCAGGGGTTCACCGGACATGTGCCGGAGTCCATTACCCAGATTTATCCCGCCGCCACGATCCACCAGACCGGCGACTGGTCGGCGGGCTTCAGCGGCACCTGGTTCCTCGATCCGACCGACTCGCTTTTCCAGCGCTTCGGCCGGCGCTTCGTCGAGACGCAGACCGCGCTCTATGGGACCGATCACCTGTATGCCGCCGATCCCTTCAACGAAATCGATCCTCCGTCGGACGATTCGACCTTCCTGGCGGGGATGGGGAAGGCCATTTACGGCGCCATGCACGGAGCGGATCCCGAGGCGACGTGGGTCCTGCAGGGGTGGTTCCTCTACTACCAGGCGAAGTTCTGGCGCGCCCCACAGGCGCGCGCCATGTTGGGCGCGGTGCCGAACGACCGCATGGTGGTGCTGGATCTCTGGGGCGACCGCTACCCGGTCTGGAAGGCCCGCGAGGGGTTCTACGGCAAGCCGTGGGTCTGGAACGTCCTGTACAACTTCGGCGGCAAGGTCAGCATGAACGGCGACCTCCCGAAGATTGCCGCCAACCTCGACAGCGTTCTCCGCAGTCCGGACAAGGGGAACCTCGTCGGCCTCGGCATGACGATGGAGGGACTCGGCACCAACCCGATCGTGCCCGATTTCGTGATGGGCCAGACCTGGCTCGACAGCGTGCCGCCGGTGGAATCCTGGACCAAGGACTATATCGCGCGGCGCTATGGCGCCCCCGACCCTCATGCGTGGCACGCCTGGCAGCTGCTCCTTGCCACCGCGTATCGCTCAGGCGCGCAGACCGGCAACTTCCTCGCCGAGCGCCCGCAATTCTACGAGAAGGGCACCCGGTACCGGTCGGAGCCGGTGCCGCCCTATGACCCGCGGATCCTGGCCGCGGCGCTCGATTCGCTGCTCGCCGCCGCGCCGGCCCTCGGCGCCAACGACGCGTACCGCTACGACGTGGTGAACCTGGCCCGCCAGGTCCTGGGAGAACTGGGACTGCCGCTGATCAATGCGGTCCAGGCCGCCTACGACCGGAAGGACCAGGCCGCGCTGCATGCGGCGGAGCAGCGTGTCGTTGACCTGCTCCAGGACCTGAACACCCTCGCCGGCACCCGCCGCGAGTTCCTGCTGGGCGTCTGGCTGGCGGATGCGCGGCGGTGGGGAACGACCGCCGACGAGCGGCGGCTGTACGAGTATAACGCGCGGAACATCATCACCCTCTGGGGCAGCAAGTGCACCGAGGGCCAGAATGACGACCTGAACCTCTACGCGTTCAAGGAATGGGAGGGGATGTTTACGTCGTACTACCTGCCGCGCTGGGAGGCGTTCTTCAAGCTGCTCAACCACTCCGTCACCACCGGCGTACAGTTCGACCGCGCGCCGTTCGCGGCTGAGATGTGCGCGTGGGAGCAGCAGTGGTCACGGGAGACCGGTTCGTTCCCCACGGAGCCGCAGGGCGATGCGGTGGCAACCGCCCGGCGGCTCGCGGCGAAGTATCACGTGCAGTGAGACGGCAGGCCGGTCAGGCGAACCACCCCTCGACCTTCGATCGGGTCGGCACGCCGCCGGCATGCACCACCTGCCCGTCCAGCACGACCCCAGGAGTGGACATGATCCCGTAGGACATGATGTCCTTCATGTCCTCGACCTTGGTCAGGGTGAATTCGACCCCTTTCGCCCGGGCGACGGTCTCGATCAACCCCGCGGTCGACTTGCAATTGGAACAGCCCGAGCCGAGTACCTTGATGTCGATCATGGTGTCATGCCTTGGATCAGGTGAACAGAACGTTGAAGAGGAACCCGACGGCCAGGATACCCACCCCCACGACCCCCAGAAAAACCGCCAGCAGCTTTGGGGTCAGCACCTTCCGCAGGATGATCGTCTCGGGGAGGGAGAGGGCAATTACCGACATCATGAAGGCCAGCACCGTCCCCAGCGCCGCGCCCTTCCCAAGCAGCGCCTCGACGACCGGAATGATGCCGGCGGCGTTGGAGTACATCGGGATGCCCACCAGGACCGCGGCCGGTACGGACCACCAGGAATCCTTCCCCATGATGGTCGCCAGGAGTTCCGCCGGCGCGAAGCCGTGAATGAAGGCGCCGACGGCGATTCCAGCGATCATCCACATCCACACCCGCCCGACGATCTCCCGGACGGCGGTCACGCCCTCCTTCAACCGGTCGACGAAGGTCAGGGCGCCCGACGTTATGACGGCATCGGTCGCGCGTACCTCGCGGACCCATGATTCGAGCCAGCCCTCCAGGTGCAGTCGCCCGATGACCCAACCGGCGACGATGGCAACGCCAAGTCCGAAGCCGAGGTACGCGACCGCGACTTTCCACCCCAGCAGGGCAAACAGCAGCCCCAGCGCCACCTCGTTGATCATCGGGGCCGCAATCAGGAACGAGAACGTCACCCCGAGCGGGACACCCGCGGATACGAACCCGACGAAGAGCGGGACGGCAGAGCAGGAGCAGAACGGGGTGAAGATCCCGAGTCCCGCCGCCGCCACGTTGCCGGCACCCTCGCTCCTGCCGGAGAGCAGGGCGCGTGTCCGTTCGGGAGAGAAATAGCTGCGCACGACACCCATCACGAAGACCACGAGGGTCAGGAGCAACAGGACCTTCGGCGTGTCATACACGAAGAAGCGAACGGCTTCCTCGAGCCGCGTCCCCCGCTCCAAGCCGAGACTGGCGGAGATCCACTCCGACAGGGGCACCAGCTGGCTGTAAATCGCGAACCAGAGCACGATCGCGCCCAGCGTGAGGCTGAGCCATTTGACGGTGGATGGCGCCGGCTGCTGCCCGGGCGTGTGGAGGGCCGCACTCGTGGTCACGCGACCCGCCTTGGGGGGGCGGCGTCCAGGCTGGCCAGGACGGCCTCGACGATGCGGACTTGCGGTCGTGGCAGGGAAGGGTTCCGGCGATACCGCACCCATTGGGCGTCCCGGCGGTCGACCACGAGGCCGACCCGCTTCAGCTGCGCCATATGCCGTGACATGCGCGACTGGGACGCCCCGAGCCGTTCCATCAGCTCACAGACACAGTGCTCCTGACCGTCCCAGAGGAGGCGGAGGGCACCCAGCCGAGTGGGCTCGGCGATGGCGGTGAGGAGGGGCTTGAGTTCATCCATGTCCGAATATACACTCACGCGCATATGCCAGCAAGCGCATACTCAAACTTGAGCGCATGGCAGCGCCATCCTGCGGGGCCAACGCGCGCCGCTGGCGCATTACCTTGCGTACTGTTCGGAGGGCTGTTGACCGTTCGCAGGATGTGAGCGTGACACTGACAACGGGAGTACGCGATGGGGAAGAAACTGCTGATGATCGTGGGGGACTTCGTGGAGGACTACGAGGTGATGGTCCCCTTTCAGGCACTGCGTGCGGTCGGGCACCAGGTTGATGCCGTCTGTCCCAAGAAGGCGGCAGGAGATACCGTGCGCACCGCGATCCATGACTTCGAGGGCGATCAGACCTACTCAGAGAAGCCGGGTCACAATTTCGCGCTGAACGCCACCTTCGACGAGGTGCGTGAGCCGGACTACGACGCACTGGTGATTCCCGGGGGACGGGCACCGGAGTACCTCCGGCTGGACGGGCGCGTGATCGCCATTGTCCAGGCCTTCGCCAGGGCCGGGAAGCCGATCGCCGCCATCTGCCACGGTGCCCAGCTGCTGGCGGCGGCCAATGTCATCACCGGCAAGCGGATCAGCGCCTATCCTGCCTGTGCGCCGGAAGTGGAGCTCGCCGGGGCGACCTATGCCTCGATCAGCATTGATGACGCCGTGACGGATGGGAATTTCGTGACGGCGCCGGCCTGGCCGGCCCACCCGGCATGGATTGCGCAGTTCCTCACCGTGCTCGGGACGCGGATCGAACACACGGCGTGACGTGCGACGGCGCGCCCCGCCATCTGCGCTCGAGATTGGCAGAGACGGGGCGTGCCGGCACAACCACCAGGCGAATCCTGTTCCTCAGTGCCGCCGGTCGTGTCCCCGGTTATCCCACCCGCCTTCCACGTTGTCTATGGTCCAGATCTCTCCAGCGAGCGAGATGATGTACGCCGTGTTCCCGATGAATTCCATGGACGTCGGGATATTCAGCGCTTCCGCCACGGTCGACAGCGATCCGTCCCGGTTGACTCTCAGGAGCTTGCCGGTGTTCGGCAACGCCGGCGCGCCGGGGTCGCCGCCGCCGAACACACCCTGTGCCAGCCCGAACAGCGCCCCACCGCGCCCGCGTTTCACGTCGACGCACAGCCGGCAACCGACCGCCACCTCCCGGACGTCGCCCCCCCACCGATGACCGAGCGCCACGATCTTGCCGTCGGCGGGGTCGTGCGGCACAGGGCCAGCCTCGGCCATATAGACGACGCGGCCCTCGTTCTCGATGCCGGTCGGGACGATGTCGCCGAAGGAGCGGTATACCGAGATGTCGCCACGCCGGGTGACCCGGAGCACGCGGTTCATGTGCCCGTCGGTGACCAGGAAGCCGTCCCGATAGGGCGTGAGTGCGTACTGCACGCCGGTCGAGACGAAGAACGGAAATCCTGTCGGGGGATTCGCGATGTTGTAGGCGCCGATGTCGGCAATGACGGTGAAGCTGTTCGGGCCGTCAATCCGGTAGATGCCATTGACCTGCCCGGTCGGAAACAGGGTCGGGTCGTCGACCACGGTGACCAGGACGTACGCGGTGCGGCCGAGGAACGCGACGTCAATCGCCCCGCCGATGCCGATGATCGAGGCCGGCAAGCCGCTGGCAAAGGTGGTCTTGGCGCCGGTCCTCGGATTGATCCGCGACACCTTCCCGGCGGCGCCCTCGGTCACGTACAACTGATGGTCGGGCCCCACGGCGCTGCCTGAAGCGCCCTCCAGGCCGTCGAGGAGCAGGGTCGGTGTTCCCGGGGTCCCATGGTGTCCACGATGCAGGTCAACCGCCGGATCAGTGGCGGCGGCTTCCGGGGGCGATGTCGGCGCGCTCTCGCAGGCGGTCACCCATACCGCGATGGCCATCGCGAAGAGGAGAGGCCGCATCCGGCGCGGCAGGAGTCGCATGGGCATGGTCATGGTGGGAGTCTCCAGATGGTAGAATGGTTGAATCACGGCGCGGGGCAGGCTTGCTCCTCCCCACTTGCGGGATACATTGGGGCAGAGGAGTTAACTGCGGGTCAGTGGTCGGTTAACGGCGGTTAACCGTACGGCTGACTTTCCGGCGTTGGTGGTTCGGGCCCATGCGGGTCCGGCGGTGCGGTCCCCGGACGGCGCCCTTGGCATGATTTCCCTCAAGCTCTTCGGTGGCGCCTCGCTCGAGCGCGATGGCGCGATACTCAGTGGTCGGGTGGCCCAGCGCCACCGACTGGCCCTGTTGTCGCTCCTGGCCGTCTCCCACCCGCGCCCACTCAGTCGCGACAAGCTGCTCGGCTATCTCTGGCCCGAGCGCGACACCGATCACGCCAGGAACCTGTTGAAGCAGGCGGTCCATGTCATTCGGAAGGCGCTCGGGGAGGGGGTCATCCGATCTGCCGGGGATGACCTCTACTTCGAACCGTCTCAACTTGACTGCGACGCCCTGGCCTTCGAGGAGTCCTTGGCGAGCGGAGACAGGGAGCGCGCGATCGAGCTCTATGCCGGCCCGTTCCTCGATGGCTTC